>WJJX01000062.1 GCA_014729445.1 Candidatus Moraniibacteriota bacterium
GACTCCGGCGTCTTTCGGACATTTCAACCTTGCAGTTTATTTTGTCCCTTCTTTCTTTCATTTAATTATAGCTTATTTTCCAAAAATTTCAAAATTAGTTGTAAAATGTAATTAAAATGGTTATAGTGGCACCATAGATGAATTAAATTATTATTATGACTTTAAGTAAAAGCGAAGCTCAGAAGCTGGTCTGGCGTTTTATTAACGATTTTAGAGATCGGGTGGTCAAAAAACATAAAACCAAAATAGATTTTATAATAATTTACGGTTCCGCCTCCAGAGGTGAATTTGTGCCTGGCAAAAGCGACGTGGATATTTTAATTCAGGTTTACAAGGAAAAGGACAAAGAGGCGGTAAAAAAATACGCTACAGATACTTTTTGGAATTTGGCTAAGAAATATCCGGAATTAAATTTTAAAAAGTCGATTTCCAATACTCGAAAAAAAAAGAGCAATTTAATTTCCGATAGTCTGGAAAAACTGGAAGCTTCGGTGTTTTTATTTCAGCCGGTATTTGTTTTTCATAAGGGCGAGATTGATTGGAAAAACGGCAGATTAAATACAGATAATCCTCTGCTTTTAACCGGCAAAAAATGGATTGTTCCCGAACAGACGGTTTTTTTAAGATTCAAAGAGGAGGGGATAATTTTATATGGCAGAGATATCAGAAAAGAAATAAAGATAGAACTAAAAATGGTGGATAAATTAAGAATAACCATAGCGCCTCAGCTTTTAAGTTTTATGGGTTTTTTAATTTCTCCGATTTTAACCAAAAAAGCGACAAATTATTCGATCAAAGCTTTATTGTATCAAGTCGATGGCATATTGACCGCTCTTGACAAAAGCCGCGGCAAAAATCTTCAAAACCGGATCAAAGAGGAAAAAAGAATCTTAATTCAGGAATACAGAAAATTACTTTATGATTTTTTGAAAATCAAATTTGATTTTTTAGAGGATTTTTTAAACTCAAAAGATTTTCGAATAGTAAAGCAAGCGATAAAATTAAAATGGTCCAAAGAATCCCTGAATTATTTTGAAACTATAAATTTTTGTTTTAAAGCCTGGATTTTTATTTTAAAAGTGGGAATCAGAAGCGCCGTTATAGTGTTTTTATCACGACGCAAGAAAGTTAAGCGCTCTAAATAAGCTTCTTGACTTTTATAGCTCCTTTAATAAATTCCTTGTATTTTTTTAGATCCACTTTTGTCTTTAATTGATATTCCTCGATTTCTTTTCCCAGAGAGATGCCGTTTCGGGATTTGTAGGCTCTGATTTCGTCAATCGCCGCAATCGCTTTTTCAAATTCTTTGCGATTAAATTTTTGTTTAATTTTAATTTTCTTGGGCCATTTGGAAATATGAATACTTTTCTTGCCCTCGAATTCTCGATAAAGCTCTTGGTACAATTCCTCCGTGATAAAAGGCAGCATTGGCGCATAAAGCTTTAAAATATTCAAAAAGACAATAAACAAAGTCGAAACCGCGGCCTGCTTGCTCTCCTTGTCGTCTCCGTTTAATCGATATTTTAAAAACTCAATATAATAATCCGCAAATTTATTCCAGAAAAAAGCATCCACCTCGTTTTTAACCTGCGAATAAGTATACTTTTCAAATCCCTCTGTCGCCTTCGAAATCGTCTCATTCAGCTCCTCCAAAATCCACAAATCCATATCGTCAAACGCACTAAACCCCCAACCCCCGCTTCGGGGGCTTCCAAAGGAATCAAAAGTACCTTTTTGAAAGTGTCTTTCCTGTGAAGGGAGGGATGGTAGGGTTTGCATCAAAACAAACCGCCCCACATTCCAAAGTTTAATATTCGTTCGATTTCCTTTCTTAACTTCCTTTTCACTAAACCTCAGATTTTGCGCCAAAGTCGCTCCGGTAGCCCAGTAACGGATCGCATCCGCTCCGTAATCGGATAGCAGTTTATCGCTTGGGACATAATTCCCCAAACGTTTTGAAATCTTTCGGCCGTGTTCGTCCAATCCGTGGCCGGAAATCATCATATCCTCAAATGGAATGCTGTCAAAATTATAATGACTTTTCACAATCGAATAAAAATCCCAAGTTCGAATAATATCATACCCATTTGGCCGCAAAGTCGCCGGAAATAATTCTTTTTTTATTTTTTTATCTTTTACCAATTCTCGAAGCAAGAACGGCGTGCAGGCCGAGGTCGCCCAAGTATCCATCACATCCTCTTCCGGGATTAATTTTTCAAAAGCGCATTTAGGGCATTTATCAACCGGCGGCTTGTCTTCCAGCGGATTAACCGGCAGGTCCTTTTCTTTGGCAAAGATCGGCTCATTACATTTTTTGCAGTACCAAACTGGAATCGGCACTCCGAAATATCTTTGTCTTGAAACACACCAGTCCCATTTCAAAGACTTAACCCAGGTTTCGTAAATTTTAGCCGAACTCTTTGGATACCAGTTTAATTTTTTGGTGTATTCCATCCATTCCTCCTCTTTGTCGGTAATTTTAACAAACCATTGTTGGCTTGAGATAATCTCCATCGGAGTCGAACACCGTTCATGGATATTCAAAGTTCTAACCTTGTCCTCTTGTTTTACCAAAAATTTTTTCTGCTTTAATCTTTCAATTATTTTTTCCCTGGCCGTCAAAACTTTCATTCCCTTAAATTCGCCGCCCAATTCGTTCAAGCGGCCGTCCTCTTCAAGCAAGGGCCGGCTGTCTAAATCGTCCTTAGCCCACTTTTCCAAATCCTCCTGATCGCCCCAGGTGCAGACCATCATAAGTCCGGTCCCTTTTTCCATTTCAACCGTTTCGCTGGTTTTTATCGGCACTTCATAATTAAACAAAGGTACAATCGCTTTTTTGCCGACAAGGTCTTTAAAGCGTTTATCTTTGGGATTAACATAAAGCGCCACACAAGCCGCAATTAATTCCGGTCTGGTGGTCGCAATGGGCAAATCCTTGCCGCTGTCTTTTTGTTTAAAATTAATGTAATTCATCTTGGCTTTATCTTCCTGATCCTCCAAATCGGCCTGTGCAATCGCGGTCATACATTTCGGGCACCACATAATCGGCATTTTTTTTCTGTAAAGATGGCCCTTTTTGTATAAATCAATCAAAGACCACTGCGAAACCTTCTGCGCTTTTGGCGAAATTGTCGAATAGGTTTTCGACCAATCCACCGAAATTCCAAGATTGGTCCACAAATTTTTATAAGTTTCCGATCCTTTTTCGGTTTCTTTTAAACAAAGCTTGATAAATTCGGATTTCGAAATTTTTTTCTTATCCACTTTATATTTTTTCTCCACAAAACGCTCGGTCGGAAGTCCGTTGTCGTCAAAACCCATTGGATAAAAAACGTTAAAACCCTGCATTCGTTTATATCGAACCACAAATTCGGCCTGTGAATAACTCATAATGTGTCCCACATGCAAATGATCCGCGCTTACATAAGGCGGCGGCGTGTCCACCACATAAGGCGGCTTTTTTTCATCAAACTTAAACTCATAAAGCTTTTCCTTGTCCCAATACTTTTTCCATTTGTCCTCGATTTCGGAAAAATTATATTTTCGTTTTAATAAATCGCTCATAATGACTAATTTAGTACTTTTAAAGATTTTATATTTAATCAAAAATCAAAAAATCATAGTTTCATCCTACTTTATTCGTCTCAAAAGGCAAGTTGTTGCCTTTTTAATTCAGTTTTTCACCAAAGGCACAAAGGAGAAACCATAATACTCTTCTGTTGATATTTTTTCCCTCTTGTCTTTTTCAATTAAATAAATCGAATCTTTGATAGGAATGACCAATTTTGCGTTTTTTTTAAGCTGGTCAAAAAGCTCGTTTGGGATTTCTTCGGCCGCCGCCGAAACTAGAATCCGGTCAAAGGTTTGTTTCGGCAAACCAAGCCGCTTTTCACTTAATTTTATTTTTAAATTTTTAAAATCATATTTAGCTAAATTTTCTTTTGCCCTCTCCACTAGACCTTTAATTCTTTCAATTCCTATAACCTCACCTTTCTTTCCCGCAATTTTTGCTAAAAGCGCGGTCGTATAGCCGGAGCCGGAGCCCAAATCCAAAATTTTCATCTCCCGCTCCGGTTCAAGCAGCTCCAACATAAAAGCCACTGTCGAAGGTTGAGAAATAGTTTGGCCAAAGCCAATCGGCAAAGCCGTATCATAATAAGCTTTATCCTTATATTCATCAGAAACAAAATCGATCCTGTCAATTTCATAAAAAGCTTTGATAATTCTATCGGATTTTAAATATCCTTTTTCAATTACATTTTTGATAAGCTCTTTATTGTTTCGCATTGCTCAAAGATTAAATTTAAATTCAGCGTTTACTTTTATTAGAAAATCCAATATAACTTCAGCTGTTTTTTAAGCCTAACAAAAAACCAAATTTTCGTCATTACAAAAAACAAAAGTTTAAACTTTATCTGCCATTCTATTGATTTTTCTAAGCGATATGTAAAAATTCAAATTATAGAAACGAGGGTTAGGCGAAAGTTATTTTCAAAGCGCTTTTTTAAATATGGCATATCCACACACTCATAAACTAATATTCCCGCTCGAAAAATATCGCATCAACAGTTATCGATTTAAGCAGGATTGTACTTATGGCGATGTCCACTGGGGCATTCATCTGGGTGAAGACGTGAATTGTCCTTTAGGCACTCCGGTAAAATGTATCGGCAGAGGCAGGGTTGTTTATTCGGCTCTGCACGCCGGCACAAAAGAAAAAGGCAATTGGGGAAATATTATTATCATCGCCCACAAACATCCTAAGAACAAAAAGATATTTTTTTCGCTCTATGGCCACCTGTCAAAACGGCTTGTTGAAAAAGGCCAAAGCGTTGAATTGGGACAAATTATTGGTTCGGTAGGTGAAAGCAATTCACCCGAAAATGGCTGGTGGGAAGATGAACATTTGCACTTTGCCATTTATACCGGTCCCTGGGAAAAAAAAGTTTTGCCTGGCTACTGGAAAAAAGGCAGCAAGAGAACAAAACTGACTTATTGGAAAGAACCAACAAAATTTATTAACAATTATCATAAAACATAAATATTTTTTTCTTAATTAATACGAAATGAAAAAAATAAAAACCAATTTATCATTCCGGTCTTGAATCTGAATACGATTCTTAAGAAAGTAGCAGCATAGGAAATATAACGTTTGATTTTTTCAAAAAATATGCGAAACTTGAAGTGTCGAATATTGTGATAAATAGATATCAATTTTCCAGTGGAGAATAGAGTTTTAGACTGGGAAATGGTGGAGAGTTTTAAATTTATAGATTAAATTTTAAAAAATTTTTATGGAAAATTGTATTTTTTGTAAAATCATCAAAGGCGAACTGCCTTGC
>WJJX01000063.1 GCA_014729445.1 Candidatus Moraniibacteriota bacterium
GGAAAAAAAGGCAAGAACGTGCTAGTAAGGACGTTATTATTTTGTCATTTTGAAAATTTTGACTTTGCTAAGCTCAAAAATGGGAAAAAAGCTGGTAAAGCTGATAATGATGGATCTTTATTAGAAAGTTCTGATTTAAGTGAAATGCTGTCGGTTTTTTATGATATTTTTAAAGATGACCCAGCTGGAATTGAAAGGTTAAAGAATGAATTGGTGCCGATCTTTCATTTTCTTGAAATAAATGAAGGAGATAAGAGAAGGGATTTTTTTATAAAAAATTTCCGTTTTTTAGCTTTGGGTTTGGATGAAATCGAAAAAAAATTTGACTGGCTAAAAGAATTTTTTGATTTAAAAGATGAAAAAGTTTTGTCGATGTTAAAGAAAAATCCTTCGATCGCAAATCTAGTCACTTCAGATATAGAAGGCAAGATTGAAGAATGGAATCAAATAGGAATTTCAGAAAAGTGCTTTAAGAGAATTATAGCTAAAACTCCGAGCCTTTTAAAAAAGGATATCTCTCATATTTCAGGTGTCCTGAACTTGTGTAAAAGATTTTCGTTTGATATTGAAGAAGAATCGATTTTGAGCGGTATTACTCAAAATTCCAAAATTTTATTAAGAGAGCCTTATTTTATTTTTTTGAAATATTTGCTTGATAAGTTTATGGGCAAACCGGGATTGGAGTTAAGGGGAGTTTTGGCTTCACCCAGGACGAAGCTAGATCGATTTTTCAAAGACTTGAAGCCCGAATTGAGATATGATGGGAGTTTGGGAGATCTTAACAAGATTTTAGATCGTTTTTTTAAGACTTTTAGATCTAAATTTGATGAAACATTAAATGATGAAAATTGCAGCCCGGATCAATTCATACCTATAATTGAACTTTTTTTTGGAAAAGCGGGAGATGTTTTGGAAGAAAAAAAGTCGGGCAATTTGCATTATTTAATGTTTTTCTTGGATAATTTTGAAGAAGTTAGCAATGAAAAAGAATTGAATTATGCCTGGACTAATCATTTGAGCCTAATAAAAAAAAGTGACCCTGAACCTATCTTTGAGCCGGTGGAAAAAAGTCAAGCAGATGCTCCTTCTCACATAGTACACTCTTCTCGTTTCGAAACCGAGGAAGAAGAATTGTATTATAGGTTGTTAGATCCCCGTAAAAAGGGTGAGGTTTATTTTGAGAAAAATCAAAAATATTCCCCGCTTGAAATTTTTAGCGCTTATGTGCTTTCCAGACTAGAAGGTCAGAAATATCTAGATCCTGAAATTTTAAAACAGGGTTTTAAAGAAAAAGTTTCTCAGTTGAATGATCGGTTGAAACGGGCCTGTCTTTTAAAGACTTATATTAATTTTGAAATACTTTTGCAAGAGGTTTCAGAAACAAAAGATGACGAATATCCCTTTACCTTAGAAGATCTTTATTCTATTATTATTTGTAGTTTCGGCAAGCCCGGAGAAGATAGAAACGCCTTTAGAGATTTAATTGAATATATGAAGGGGGCTGATCCGGACTGGTTTAGTAATTACGAATGGGAGTGGGAAAGAACAAAAAGCAGTATTAAATAATATTACTCTGTGATTTCTTAAAAATGCGAAAAAAACAAACTTTCGCCGGTGACAAAAAGAAAGGCGGTTCTATTTTGTATAATTGGGAGCAGAAGATGGTTGGGAAGGTTTTGCCTTATATTCCCAAGCGGATAGAGACCTATCATTTGACTTATTCCACTATGATTTGGTCGAGTTTAATTGTTTTTTCGGGATTTTTGAGTGCAAAGTATAGTTTGAACTGGCTTTGGCTTTCTTCGGTGATGATTGTTTTTCAGTACATTACCGATCTTTTGGACGGAAAGCTGGGGAAATACAGGAACACAGGGTTGATTAAGTGGGGGTATTATATGGATCACTTTTTGGATTATTTTTTTCTCTGTTCGATTTTAATCAGTTATTCTTTCATCATTCCGCAGGAGAAGGAAATAATGCTGTTTTTTATTTTAGCGATTTTGGGCGGTTATATGGTTAATTCTTATTTGGCCTTTGCCGCCACTAACGAATTTAAGATTTCCTATTTAAAAATCGGCCCAACCGAGGTTCGAATTTTGTTTATTGTAATTAATACGCTTTTTATCGTTTTTGGCAAAACTTATTTGGCTTTTACTCTTCCCGCTTCCTTGATCCTTTCAACCGCGGGTTTGATTTTTGTGGTTTACCGAACGCAGAAGTATATTTGGCGGTTGGATATGGAGGAGAAAACCCGCCTATCCTCCCGGTCCGGGAGGACAGGCGGGGGTCTTTGAGGGGAGCATTGTTTAAGGTTAAGCTTTCCTCCGGCACCTTTCTTTAATTCCAACAATTCAGCGCCTTCTATCATAATCGATTTGACTAGGTCGCCCGGTCTTAATTTGTTTCAGTTTCTTTGAAATTTTTTTAAGGAAAAGATGAAATAAAAATGAAGTGATAACCCCCAAACTCCGGTTCCGGGGGTTTGGGGGTTGCCATTGACTTGGATTATCAAAAATAGTATAATATTAATAAATTTTTTGATAATATTTAATTTTATTAATGATAAAAGAAGGTGGCAGTAATAACATATCGACCGATACGGGAAATTTCGAATTTAAAGGATTAGAAAATGAAAATGGAGCTACGGATACTGAAACGGTAGAATCAATCGAATTCAAAAGTGAGCCTGCGGAAAAATCGTCTGGGGTCCCCCAAGCCTTTGCTGCGATCACTGCCGATTTGAGAAAGATGATGCCGGAGGGTAAAAAACCGGATTTTTCGGGGAATAAAGAAGCTGAGCCTGCCCTTTTGACCGATCAGGGGCCTGTTTTTGAGACTGAGGCATCCGGAGAGGTTTTTGAAAAACGGTCAGAGTTTAGTGAGGATTTTAAACAAATGATTAAAAATACTTTAGCTCGGGAGTCTCGTTTTTCTGGCAAGTTCCGTAAGGCAGTGATGGGAACTACCGCGTTTGTTTTAATTACGATGTCACCGGCTGGTGTTGAGTTGATGAAAAATTTTGCCCAAGCTCAATCCTGGGAGCGGGATACGGATAGAGAAGTCGGGAGAATTGGAGATCAACTTAAAACTGTGGAGGAAGCGCTTGAAACATTTAGAGACCTAAAGCAAGTTGTGGGAATCGGTGAATCCAAGAAGGAAAAAAGACATGCTGATAAGGCGGTGAAATATGCAAACCAAGCTGCCCAGGGGTTTGATGAATTGGTAAGAATCCTAAATGGACCAGCTCGAAACAAGCTAGAAAGAGCAGAGAGAAAGCTTGCAGGGATAGAACGAGCTGCTGAAAGAGCTAGAGATTCTGCGAACGAGGCCGCAGAAGATAAAGAGGGACTTCTTTCGTTGAGGAATAAGCGAAATACAAGGGCGGAGGAAGCCGCGGATAGGGCCGAGGGATATGCAGTAAAAGGTCATAATTATTTGGTGAGTTATCAGGATGGATTTGATACGAAGGGTAATTACGTCGGCCGCCCCTCTGGAAGTGATGAAAGATTGAACAGAAGACTAGAGAGGAGAAGAGATAGAGAAGTGGATTCTAACTGGAGAAAAATTGGAAAATTTAATGAAAGATACAATGATTTAGGAGGTTTAGATCTTAGAGTGACTCGATTAGGAAATGAGATGGGTGCTTTAAGTTCGGAGTTTAACAACACTCGTGAAAGATCAGAAAAAATTCAAATTGTAAACAGTTTTTATGATAAGCTTGACGAATTATATCGTATTCATAAAGAGGCCGTTGAAATTTTAGGGGATATAGATTCTTTTCAGAGACGGGAAGAATCTTATTTGACACAAGACCAGAAAGATAATCTGGTAAAAATAAAAGGCTTTATTAGATATTATACCGCTAAGTTTCGCAGCGTATATGATCCAAATTTAAGCCGGTACAATTCAATGTATGATGAATTGAGTCGATAAGCTAACTGAAACAGTAAAAGCAATAAAAAAATTAGTTATAGTATATAATAATAAAATAAAAAATTTTATGGAACAAAGCGAAATAAAAACTAAATTGGCTGAAATTGTGAAGGCTTCTTCTTTGACGGACGAAGAAAAAAGTCTTTGGGAAGCGTTTATCAGCGGCGGGAAGGACGAGTATTTGAAGTATATTTTGGAATCTTTGGAACAGGATCCAAGCTTCATTGCTTTTTTGACTCATAATTTGAAAAGCAAAATCGAGGCTTTTTCCAAACAGGATTCCAAGATGATGGAGCAAATTGTGGAGGAGGAAAAAGGTTATATGGAAAGTTTGGAGGAAAAGGAGGAAAGCGGGCATCAAGGTCAAGCCTCCCAGGGGGTTCAGCGGCCAGAAGTTTCCAAAGAGCCCGAGCAGCCTCAATCACCTCAACAGTCCGGAGCTTCCGAAGAGCCGCAAGAGCCACCTCAAGAGCCACCTCAACAACCACCTCAGCAGCCACCTCAGCAGCCTAAAGCTCCTGAAACTCCTCAGTCTTAGCGGCGGGTTTTGAAATTAGTAGCCGTCATAACCCCGGACTGAAGTCTCGGGGTTATGACTTTTGGCTGGGATAAAAAAACAGCGACAATCAAAACCGCTGTTTTTTTTATTGCTTGGTGTACGCTAGCGTGGCAGGGGGGGGAGACAGAGGGGTTTATCCTTCGACTTTGATGTACTTTCCTTCCGCGTCTTTGAAGTTGCCGGTTACGATCATGACTAGATCGATTAGAACCCAAATGCCGAAGCCGCCTAGGGTTACAAGCATTAGAATGCCGGTTCCGATTTTGCCGACGTAGAAGCGATGAATGCCGAGCGAGCCTAAAAAGAAACATAAAAGAATGGCCGGAACAAAAGCTTTTTCGCTTTTGGGCTTGGCCGGGGTGGCTTCTTGATTTTGGGGTTGAGCCGCTGGTTGATTTTCCATAATTTTTATATTTTAGTGTTTAATTATAATCAATTTTTAAGCTTGATCTTATTGATTTTGAATTTTTTGGCCGGGGTAGCTGATTAAATGGCCCTTACCGTCTTTTAGTTTTCCAACAATTAATAATGATATTACAATAATACTGTGCAGGATGTCAATGAAAAGGAATAAAAAGCCTAAGAGGGGGTGATTGGTATAAAGACAATAAAAAGCGGCAATACTCAAAGATAAATCAAACAAACCCATCAACCATTTGCCTAGATAAAAGTGATGGATGCCTAGAATGCCAAAGACTCCGGCCAGGCAAATTGATACGGCGTATTTTTTTTCGGAAATGGTTTTTTGGTTGGGGTTTTCCTGCATTGGACTTGGGCGTTTAATTTTAAATATTTATTAAAATAGCAGATTTTTTTGGTTTTGTCA
>WJJX01000064.1 GCA_014729445.1 Candidatus Moraniibacteriota bacterium
GTAATATCGGAGCCGATGTCTAACTGCACCTGAATAGATTTTTCCGGGCTGAAAAGCTTTCTTTTGGCTTTGCCGATGGAAAAAGTGACGCCTTTATCGGTGATTTTGCCGGCGTTTTTTCTTCGATGAATTAGAGAAAAAACCTGCCAGCCGCCGGAATCGGAAACCACCAAACCCTCAAAGTTCATAAGCTTTTTGATGCCGCCGAGCTTTTTTAAAACCGAAATACCTGGATCGCCCATCAGGTGATAGGTGTTTACCACTACTCCCCTGACCTTTGTCTTAATTAAATCGGTTGAATCAAGACTTCGGGTCACTCCCATGGTGGCGTCCGGGAGGTAGATTGGCAGTTGATGGGTTTGGGATTTGATGGTTAGGGTTTGCATATTGAAAAATTTAAAGATTAATTTTTGTTTGGCTTTTGGTCAAGTTTGTTTTTAATAATTCTTAATTAAGGCCTTAGAGGTCGGCTTTGGCCTTGACACGAACGCTTCTATTTGGAAAAATGTCAAGCCATCAAAACCGCAACCGGCGTCAGTTTAGCTACCGGAGCTGACATTTTGAATTCTTGGTTGACTTTTAGGATTTCGTCGATGTCTTTGTAGTAGCCGCTGGCTTGTTGAACCACGCCTTTGCTTTTGGCGTTGTAGAGCTTTACTTTGTTTTTCTGCATTTTTTCGAATAATTCTTCTTTGGTTTGGGGAGCCAATTCGTCCGCTTTTTTGCTTCGGCCGGCGCCGTGATTGATGGAGTAGAAGGTGGAGCTGTTGGAATCAAGACCGCAGACAAGATAACTTGGAGTGCTCATTGAACCGGCAAGGAAGCCGGGCTCGCCGGTTTTTTCAAATTGAGGATGGCCGCTCATTCTTTTGGGGCCGAAGCCGCGGGAAGCGCCGTTTCGATGAACCCAGACGTTTTGGCCGAAATGCTTTTCCCTGTCTACAAAAACGTGGGGTATATCATAGACTGTTTTTAAATTTATCCTCTTTTTAAAGACTTTTTTTAAGCTGTTATTGAGATTATGAACAATCATGGTTCGATTGGCGAATCCGTAATTGGCTCCGGAAAAATGGGCTAATTGATAGGCTTTTCCCCTGGCGGAACTCGGATCAATTTTAAAAAATTCCTTTTTATCCCTGTATTTTTTGACTTCCTTTTGCAGTTTGGTTATGTCTGATCGACTCATGATATTGGAAAAAAAGCTTAATCGGCCTAGATTGGTGATAATTTTCATGCTTAAATGCTCTTCCTTTTTGGGAGTGAAAAAATAGCTGTTGTATTGGCCGAAGACCCCAGAGCCGGTATGGAGAAGAAAAACGTATTGGCCTTTTTTCAGTTTTAAAATTTTGGCTTTTTCTTCATCGATTATTTCGTCGATTTTCATTAGGTCCAAGAAGTGATTGCCCGCTTCTCCCAAGATTCCAAGTCTGAACTGGGCGATTCGAAAAAATATTCTTGGAACGGCATTTAATAAATCTTTTTTACCGGGCGGTTCATTGAAGAAATTTCCTTTTCGCATCGTGTTTTCAACCTCGCTTTCGTCTCCTTTTAAATAATCAATTAAGCCTTTTGATCCGTAGCGGCAGATATCTAAAATGGTTTTAAAATTGACATAGTTGCCCAAATAAGTTCTGGTGGGAACGGTTTTAACTAGTTCATTAAACATTGTATCGATTTGCTTGTCGCTTAAACTGCCCTCTCCCCAGGGGGTTCGAATGAGCCGCATACCGCAGTTGGGGGCGGTGTCAAGCACTTGCGGCATAATGTATTTCCTGGTGGCGACAACGGTTCCGGTCGGGCATTTTCGGCCTTTTTTGTCGTGAACATCCGGCATTACCGCAATGTGGCTAAAGGCGTCTTTTTCTTTAGCGGCCTGTTCCAGCTGTTTAATAGTTTTTTCATTCGGCATTAAATGTTTGAAGACGTGGTATTTTATTTTAAGCATGGAATGAATTAATTTATGTTAATCTAAAGGCACAATTAATCGCCTGCCACCAATTTAACATAAATTGATTGATTTTTCCATTTGTTTTTTAGATTAAATAAAGCAAGAGCGGCAAACTTTGGAATGAGTTATAAATACAGCTCTTTATCCATAAAACAAACTTTTGGCTGTTTTTTAGAAAAATTCCAAGTATGCAGCGATCCGCCTAGACATTCCTCCCAAAATTCGCATTTATTACACTTTTTGCAAGCTGTTCTGTTTTTGTCCCTGAAAAATTTAAATTTATTATTCCAAATTTTTGAAAAAGAATCTTTTTTAATGTTGCCCTGAATTAATTTTTTTTCTCTCGGAACGTTGGGACAGACAAAGATATCGCCATTGTGCAAAATACTTCCAATATGTATCCCTGTCTGACAATAGAAGAAGAAGCTTCTGACTTCATCTTCGAACGGCTCTCCTAAAAAATGAGCACAGCCGAAAGTGATGTTTATTTTTGACCGGGTTTTTCTTTTGTTTTTTATGAAGTTTAAAAGTTTCATCTGTTGTTTTTTGTTTAAAAGCAAATCTTTGTTTAATGCGGCTCTTCCGATAGGATCGATGTCTAAAAGCCGCCAATCACTAATGCCCAAATTGCAAAATATTTTATACATTTCATTTAACTCATCGATGTTGCCTTTGTGAACCGTGGTGGTAATTCTAAGCGGTTTTAAAAAGGCGGCTTTTTTGAACAATTTAAAAGCGTTTACGGCTTTTTTATAAGACCCCTTTGTATTTCTAAAATCATCATGGGTTTTTTCGAGGCCGTCGATACTAATATCGATCGTCTTTATTCCTGACTTTTTAGCTTTTTTAACAATCTCTTCATTAACTAGATAACCGTTGGTTACCATCCCCCATCCAAAACCAAGCTTTGAAGCATAGTTCATTACTTTGAAAAGATCTTTTCGAAGAAGCGGTTCGCCGCCGGTAACGGCAATGGTTATCTTTTTGGCGTTAAAATTATCGGCAACGTCTAAAAAAGCTTTTTTAATTTCTCTTGTACTTATTGTTTTTTTATAAAAATTTTCACCGGCGGAACTGCCGCAATGTTTGCATTTAAAATTACAATTTAGGGTGCATTCCCAAAAAAGATATGTGAGCTCGTGTTTTTCTCTTAAATATTCGCGATGAATAAGCCATAATCTTTGTCTTCCGAGTTTGAGTATTTTTTTTAGCATTATTTGTCTTTTACTTCTTTTTTTTTCTCCGCCTAAGATAGATGAAAATACCTGCCGCCAATACGATTGGAGTGATTATTAGTAACCCTACCGGAAAAAATATCACTGATAAGACATCCCGAATTCTCTCTGAAGTTGGAGTATATGTAACCCCATACTCCGCTACTGGAAACTCATAACTAGCAAAAAGATTATTTCGACTAAAGACAAAAGTCAGGAGCACTGCTGTGAGATATAAGGCACTTTTTTTGATTTTTTTCATTTTGTTATATTAAAAAATTAAATTTTATCATAAATTTTCCGATATTTCTTCACACATTCGTTAATGTTGAAATGATTTTCGATGTTTTTTCTGGCTTTGGTTTTGAGCTTGGCTTCCAAACTTCGGTTAATTAATATGTTTTTTATTTGATCGGCCAATTCGTTGGCAGTTTTTTCTTTGAGGATGATGGCGGCGTCTTTTTCCTGGACAACCTCTTTTAAGGCGCCGGTGTCGGCGATAATAGTTGGAATTTCGCAGGCCATAGCCTCTAAAATGGTTAAAGCTATATCGAATTTTCCGGTCATTTTTTTAACGGGAAAAATAAAAATACTGGATAAATTATAAAGTTTATCGATTTCTCCAAAAGTCTCAAGATAGATAACTTTTTGAGATAAACCCAGTTTTTTGAATCTCAAATCCACCTCCTCTTTTTTGCTTTCGTCCTCGCTTGATTTAATCCGACAAGCCAAGATGAGTTTTAAATTATTAAATTTAGGAGATAAAATCTGAAAAGCTTTAACTATAATATCGACAGCCTCCAATCTTAAATACTCGCCTGTATAGAGGATAACTCTATCCCGATAGGAAATCCCCAGTTTTTTTTGCAGAAATTTACTTTTCGGTTGAGACTTAAATTTTTGAACATCGATACCGGGATAAATATGGGTAACATTCTTAAGACCCAGTTTATTCAGAGATTTTTTAGTAGATTTCGAATGAGTGATTATTTGATCGGCGAAAAGATAGTCCCTGACATTTTCCCGGCCGATTGCCTGAAAATTTAAAGTGGCCACTGTCTGGATGGTTTTTACTGCCTCCGATTCTTTTCTGCCAAACTTATATCTTGGCAAAATTAATTTTTTAATGATTTTGGTGGTTAAGGGACTTGGAGTAAATAGAAAGTGCAAAATATCCAATTTTTGATTATTGAAAAGAAGAAATTTCAATAATCTTAGTTTTTCCTTATTCGAAAGCTGGAGAGAAGGATTTTTATAAATGGAATGCTCGAAAATATTTAAAAAAGTATAGGGTAAATGTCTATAAGTCAAAAGATGAAAACGTCTTTTGGAGCTGTTTAATCTTTTGGAAAGCTCCCAGGCGAAATTTTTGCTGGCCTCATCCCAAGGCAGACAGATCGGTCGAGTTGCCATTAAAATGTTTTTCGGATTTTGTTTGGTTGAATCCATTTAATAAACCTTAACTTTTCTTTGATAATAGCTAAGTAAATTGATTTTGACAAAAACGGTTGACCTTTTTTAATTATCGCAATTTTCATCCTCTTTGTCTGAAAAATTATATTTTAAGGTCAGGAGGAAAAATACTCTTTTGAATCGATTTGAATATCCAGAATCGCCGGGCCCGGGTTATTAAAGGCTTTTTTAAGCGAGATCGTAAGGAGTCTGGGGATCTTGATCAGATAACCCTCGGCGCCGCAATTTTTGGCGAATTTGGAAAAATCAGGATTAATAACCTTGGCCGAAAAAATTAACTCCGCATTTTTTTGATCCTTCTCCAGGAGCGACTTTTGAATTTTGGCATAATTAAAAACGACAATTTTAACATCCAGCTTTTCCTGGACAATGGTTGTAAAATCGGCTAATGACTGAAGCAAATCGGCTGCCTGAATAAGACAGACTACTTGTCTTTGGGGATGATTTAACTTGGCCGTTATAGCGGCTGCAATGGCAAAATTGCCGGCATCGCTATTCTTTGAAAAAATGACTTTTTGATCAACCGCTAAAAAATACTTAAAAAACCAATAATTATTAATGCCGGGGCCCAACGTAATTAACGCGTCTTTTTTTAGGCTCTCGCTGAGTTTGGCGATTAAAAAACCCGGATGAATCGGAACCTGATAAAGTTCCTTTAGCCGATCGATTTCGCTTAGGTAGCCCTTTTTTAATTTTTGGACTTTCTGATTAAAGGCTCGGTTGATTCGATTGCCCCGTTTGGTTTTAATTTTTTTTAGAACTTGCTTCAAAGTGGGTTTAAAATCTCCAATTAGAGCTTTTTTTACCTCAAAATTAAGACCGATTTCACAAGCCTTATTATGAATTTGAATAATCCAAATCCGGTTCGAAAAAAACCAATTTTGATTTAAAGCCAGCCCGGAACCGATAAGGATTATCAAATCGCTTTCTCTCAGCGCCTTAAGGGTTTCCAAATGACCGAACTTGCCTAAAATGCCGGCGTATTCGGATTTTTTTTCGTTTATCAGCCCCTTTGATTGCTGAGTCAGGGCAACCACGGCTTTGGTCCTTTTAACTAAAAGTTCGATTGGCTTGGCATAGCTTTTATTCTCGACATCCACCAAGACAACCGGTTTTTTAGCGCTATCGATAATCGCCGCCAACTTTTCAACATCCTTTTTTAACGGCAGCCTCTGATTGGACTTTGGCCTTAAATTAGCTTTGTAAACGGGTTGATTCAGCTTTTGAGTCAGAATATTTCCAAAACAGGCTACGATACTTAAACTCGAATTTTGAAGCGCCGATTTTAAGGCGTGCCTCAAAATTTTAAGGGTTTGATAACGATTGCTGATATTCCTAAAACAAATTCCCTCTGGAACAGGAGCGGACAAATCAAAGTTATTTCTAGTAACAAAAATCAAAACCGGGGTTTGATCTTGTTCAATGAGCCTAAAAACCTTGTACAAAGCCCCAAGACTCTTCTCTTTGATAAAACAAACCCCCGGCCCATTAA
>WJJX01000065.1 GCA_014729445.1 Candidatus Moraniibacteriota bacterium
CATATCGGCATGTTTGACGCTCTAATCCCTTTAAGACTATTACCGAAAAAAATTCTTAAATTTACTACTATTCCCGCCGCAACCGAACGCTGGGAAAAAGATTCAAAAATCATCTCTTTCATAATGGATTTTTTTGTAGGGGCTTATCCTTTTGCCAATCAAGGTCCCTGGATTAAAGCCTCAATGGAAGCAACCGGAGAACTTGCCGATCAAGCTTACACTTTTGTCATTGCACCCGAAGGCAGATTTCAAAGAGAAAATCGTCTTCAACCTTTTCAAACCGGCTTAGGCTTTCTTGCCAAAGAATTAAAATTACCCGTCATCATGGTTAAAATCGACGAAAATTACCGAGAAATTTGGCCTTCTCCAAAAACAAACGACCACGCCGCCGATCCTCGCTTCTACAAACCGTTAAAAAAATCAACCGTTAAAATCAAAATCAAATCCGCCGACATAAACCCTTCATTATCCGAAGAAAAACTAACCAAAAACATTCAAAAACAATTCGAAAATTTATAAAATCAGTCGTTCGCAAACGACCTGGGAAAATATCGCAAAAATACTTTTTAGACAGTCTAAAGGGACTAAGAAAGTTATATTTTATCTTTATCAAATTGACCCGAATCGCTTATAAAGATATAATTAATTTAAATTAAAATTATATTTAGTTTTTTAAAGTATGCGTCTTCGTCTCTGGCGGAAAAAACATCTTAAAAATTATATTTTAAAACAAAAATAAATGGCACTATATAAACCTGTAGTTTTAATGATTTTAGACGGTTGGGGAGAGTCAAAAGAAACCCAAGGAAATGCAATTTTAAACGCTAACGCAACCTCAACTTTCGATGAACTCGACCAATACTATCCAAAAACTTTACTTCAAGCGTCGGGCATTTCCGTTGGTTTGCCTTGGCTGCAATACGGAAATTCCGAAGTCGGCCATCAAACAATCGGCACCGGTCAAGTAACTTTTCAAGACCTGCCCAGAATCACCAATTCGATTAAAAACGGTTCTTTTTTTCAAAACGAAACCATTAATAACGCAATTGAAAAAGTTAAACAAAACAAATCCAAACTTCATTTATTGGGTTTAACCAGCGACGGCGGTGTCCACGCTCACATTGATCATTTACTGGCTTTTTTGGAAATGTCAAAAACCGCCGGCATTTCCGATAGAACTTTCATGCATATAATTACCGACGGCCGTGACGCCCCCCCAAGCAGCGCCACCGAGTATCTTGATCGTGTTCTCCAAGCTCAAACCGGCCGCATTGCTTCCATCGCCGGCCGATATTTCACTATGGATCGAAACAACAACTGGGATAGAATCGAAAAAGGCTACAAAGCGCTTTTTGGGCAAGGAACCCCTGAAACAGATCCATTAACCGCCGTAAAAAACCAATATAACCGGAGCATTACCGACGAATATATCGAACCCGTCACAATTGTTGACGGTTCAAATAATCCGATTGGCGCCATTGGAGAAAATGATGTTGTGATTTTTTATAATTATCGAAAAGACCGAGCCAAACAAATTTCCCAAGCTTTTTTAAATCCGAATTTTGACAAATTTCAAACTTTAAAACCGCCTTCCGTTCAATTCATCAGCATGATTCAATACGATCCTGATTTTCAATGTGAAATCGCTTTCCCACCTCAGGAAATCAAAACCAGAATCAGCGAAATAATTTCTTCCCAAGGCCTAAAACAACTAAAAATAGCCGAAACCGAAAAATACGCTCACGTAACTTATTTCTTTAACGGTGGTGAGGAAACTCCTTACGCAAATGAGGATCAAATTTTGGTTCCATCCAAAAATAGCGCCTATGACCAAATTCCCGAAATGAGCGCCAAAGAAGTAACCCACAAATTACTTGAGGAAATTGAAAAACAAACTCACGATTTCATTTTGGTCAACTTTGCCAACCCGGACATGGTCGGTCACACAGGCACTTACGAAGCCGGCATTAAAGCCATTGAAAACCTAAACCTTTACGTAAAAGAAGTCATAATGAGAGTTTTGGATTATGGAGGCTGTCTTTTAATTACCGCCGATCATGGTAATGTTGAGGAAATGATCAACTTAAAAACCGGAGAAAGAGATACTCAACATTCAAATAATCCTGTTCCTTGCTGGTTTGTCACTCCGGATAATCGACGGCCCGTACCTTTAAGAGGTCGCCCCGAACTTGGTGTTCAAGGAATGCTTGTCGATGTCGCTCCCACGATTTTAAATTTACTTGAAATTAACTCGACCGGTATGATCGGAATGGATTTGCGACGAATTATTCGTTAAAAAAGCACCCTAAAAAACACTTTTTTACGCAGCCAATTCTTTTTCCTGCTCCATAGCTTTTGCCATCGCCGTATTTCCTTTTTCTCTTAAAATCCGCAACTGACTTAAAGCCACATTAATATCATGCTGCTCAAATTTATCACTGGAATTAAACAAAATTTCCTCAACTTGAGTCAATTCGTTAAGAAACAAATTTAAATTCTCTTCGTAACTAAAACCCTGCTCCCAATTGCTTATAAATATTTTTTCGGCAAGTTTAACATTAAACTTGGAAACAATATCTTGCTCCTCTCTTCTTAAAGATTCCAACTCGTCCAAATAATTTTTTTGAATTCTCACAAGTTCCATGTTAGATTCGCCGCCAACTGCGTTTTGATTATTGGCATCCATGATTTTTTATTAAAATTTATTATTTACCCTAACATTTTTAAAAATTAAAAAAGTTCTTTAATCAATTCGTTATTTGAAACTTCATCAAATCCTTTCAATTCATTTACATTTTCTATACC
>WJJX01000066.1 GCA_014729445.1 Candidatus Moraniibacteriota bacterium
AAGTTTGAAGAATGTAGGTAATGCGGCTTTGCTTGGATTTGTCGGGAATTTGACTTTTGAAACAATTTATGACGGGACGAACGGAGACAAGATACTGGCGAGTTGGGGCAAATATTTAGTGACAGAAAGTGTAAGGACGGTAGTTACCGGGGAGGATTTTCAACTTGACCCGGATGATTTTTCCAGACTGGTTTTGGAGACTATGATAGAAGCGGTGAATCAAATCAACGATTATCAGGCAAGAAAAGAATATGAAAAAATGTTGCAAGGTAAAGATTTAAGACAGACAATGGAAAGTTTAGTTCAAGTTCTTGGTTTGAATCAGACGCAGGCGCAAAAGTTTTATTCTGACTTACTCTCTAACACTGGTATTTCAAGTATAGAGGAGATTCCAGAGTGGGAGGGCGTTTCGGATTCTTTTTCCTTGCTTCCGGTCAGTGACAGGATTCTTATGCCGAGCGAGAAGGCTTTTAATAGTTTTGTAAACGATCCCGCGTTTGATCAATTTATGGATAGTGGAGCCAGAATGAATTATATAGGTGTAGCAGAGGATGGTTCTTTGTATGTTGATACAGCAGAAACAACTTCATTTTCTATGGTTCGTTTTGATGGTCAAACCGGCGAAGTGACTTATGACGTTGGGATTCCTGAGGGTGAAATGGTCAATCCTGCTTTTATCTCTCCTATACAAAAGCAAGTGGTTAAGAGTATGAATATGAGCACTAAAGAAGAGATTTTAACGGCTCTATTTATTACTAAGGAGAGATGGTTAGGACCGGAAGGGTATGTAACAGTAGCCCCCGAGGTTGTTAGAACTTTTAATGAGATAAAGGGACTTTTTCCGCAACTTGAGGCAGGATCCACAGAATATGATGTTCAACAAGGAGCCTATGTCGATTTAGCGACCGGGGAAGTGGTTATTTACAATGGCGATTTATGGGCTCAGAGGATAGACACAGAGGGCAATTTGATAATTGAGAATTCGCCTTTATTATTTGAGGAATTACAAGGCACAGAAGGCTATAATCAGGCAGCGGTGGATGCTTTTGTTCATAATGTAATAGGTGCTCCCGGTACAGGGAAGTTTGAATTCATAGATCTTGGTGCTTGGGATTTACTTTTGAATGAGGCTTTAGCTTCTTCCGATAGATATGTTTATGATAATTTGACTGGGATAATGAAGGATTATTTGTTGAATAGTGATATGACAGCAATAGATAGGACTGCTTTATATTTTGAAGTGTTATCATTTTTTCTTAAACACAATCATTATTATACTGCTGAAGGTAAATTTTTCTCGGTTGAATCTAATCAAAAAATTGATGTTAATCCTGCAGATTTGATAACTTTCGAAATTTTGAGCGAAGGCCAAGTAGCAGAGTTATCTCCTGTGAGAATATGGCAATTTTCTGATCCTATGGCAGCATATTATCGGGGTTACGGGTCGTTCGCTTTGCGTACGTCTGATGATATTTTTTTAAATCATTTGCAGATAGAATACATGAATATATTCCTTTCTGATTTATCTCTGCAGTCCCCTTTGTGGTTTGAAGAGTTTAAGCATTATGATCCGATAGCCATCGATATAGCGGACGATAATGACTCTTATAGTATGCTAAGATCAGTGGTAGCGCATGAGATGGGTCATATAATAGTGAGACAAATGTTAGGGAGCGCAGATTACTCTTTTGACAATGAAAATCTTGGTATTGGTTTGGACTTTTCAAAGCAGTTTAACGAATTATATGCTGATGCGACTACTTATCAGGTTGATCCTCTGGGTGGTTTTATGGCATCACTGTATAGGATAAGCGAGACGTCTCCGGTGATTTCGTCTGAGGGAGAGTTAGTTTTTTCCGATGAGAGTTATGATTATCTCGAAAGCGAGAGGGTGTTTTTTCAAGTTTTGGAAGACCTTTGGGTTGAAAAAGGCTATGGTGAATTTGGAGACCACGTGAGTGAAATTTTTAGCGACAGCTCCCAACCACGGATTGACTTGGTAAAGAGTATCGTAGCTAAGGTCAGCCCCGAAGATGTATACAGTAACTTCGGTCGGGCTTATAAACAGGAAGCCGAGGCTATACATTTAATGATTAACGCTCTACTGGAAGAAGAAGATTAAGCTTGTTCTTTGAGGTTTTGTATATTATATGTTATGGATTAGGGCTTAAAAAGCCGGAGGTTCTTAGATGGTTCTGGATTTTTTGCTTTAGTTTGTTATACTTTAATCAATTGAAACCGGATTAATTTTATAAAGGTAATTAAAGAATGACTTGTATGGTGCAGGTGATAGGTTTGCTATATTGTGAATGTAATAATTAATTTGTTAAAGGATAAAATAAATACATGCTTAAAAAAATCGGGTTATTTTTGGCCGTTATTTTTGTTTTTTTGATCGGTTTATTCTTTTTTATTAACGCAAAGATGAATGGAAAAGTAAGTGATTCCGACAGGGAGCAGAGATTTGAGATCATTGAGGGTGAAGGATTAAGGCAGATTTCGCAGCGTTTGGAGGAGGCGGGGTTAATTACAAACAGTTTTTACTTTGATGCTTATGTCTGGAAAGCCGGCCGTCAAAGTCAGATTATAACCGGAACTTACAGTTTGAGGCCCAATATGACAATTCCCGAAATTGTCAATTTGGTTACCTCCGGGAAGGATATGGAATCAAAGGATTTGAAAATCACCATTGTGGAGGGTTGGACCAAAGAGCAGATCGCCGATTATTTGGACAAGGAAGGGGTGGTGGCCAAAGAGGATTTTTTGGGTGAAGTTGAGAATGTTTTAAAATACAAGGAAAAATATGTTTTCCTGTCCGACTTGAGCCAAAGCGATACGCTGGAAGGTTATTTGTTTCCGGATACTTATTTGATTTATCCGAACTCCGATTCAGAAGAGATTATCACCAAGATGTTGAATAATTTTGATGAAAAAGTCGATTCAGAAATCAGACAAGCTATTCAGGAAAGCGCTCGAGCAATGAAAGATGTGATTATAATGGCGAGTATTATAGAAAGGGAAATTTCGATTAAGACCGAGAAGGATAGAGAGAATCAAAAAATAGTTGCCGGGATTTTTTGGAATCGACTTAGGGATGCTCATCCGCTGCAGTCCTGTGCCACCGTTAATTATATTATCGGCGCCAAGAAACAGTTGAGCCTTGAAGATACAAAGGTGGAGTCTCCTTATAATACTTATCTTCATCCGGGTCTGCCGCCGGGGCCGATTTCCAATCCCGGTTTGGAGGCCATCTTGGCCGCGGTTTATCCTAAAGACAGTAATTATTATTATTTTTTAAACGATTTAGAGACCGGAGAGTTATATTTTTCCGAAACCAATGAGGAGCATAATCAAAAAAAAGCCGAACATGGTTTGTAGATTTTTTGATCGTTTTTTATAGGGAGACAATTAATTTTTTTAAGATGCAAAAACTTTTTATAATTTCCGGACCTTCGGGAGCGGGCGAGAATACTTTAGTTGAGGCGCTGGAAAAGATTATCGACGTTGAAAAGGTGATAACAACAACAACCAGAGAAAAAAGGGGTAATGAAAAGCAGGGAAAACCTTACTATTTTATCTCCAAAGAGGAATTTAAAAAAGGAATAAAAGAAGACAGGTTTTTTGAATACGCGCTTCAAGATAGAGGAAATTATTACGGGGTGACCCAGGAGGAGATTAAAAGAGTTTTAAAAAGCGATAAGCCGGCCTTGTATAGATTGGATTATAAAGGCGTAATTAGTCTTAAGAAAATGATGCCCGAGGAAACAGTGGCGATTTTAATCACAGCGCCTTTGGATGTTTTGGAAGCCAGAATCAGAAGGAGAGAAAAAGTGACCGAGAAGTTTGTGAAGGCGAGATTGGATTATGCCAAGGGCTGGTATAAAAATGCTCATTATTATGATTATCAAGTTGAAAATAAAGAAGGTCAGCTTGACCAAACGGTTGAAAAAATTCTTGGCATAATTAAGAAGGAATCGCAGGTTGTTAAAAATTAGTTTGAAAATTATATATAAAATTATATACTTAAAGAAAGTCGCTCTTAAATTAATTTATTTTAATATAATCCTTAAGAATAAATAATCAAATCTATGAAACAAAAAATCAAACTTTCCGTGATTATCCCCGCCTACAACGAAGAAAAAAGGATAGGACCCACCATTGTGGATATCGACAGATATTTGACTAAGCAAAAGTATAACTACCAGATAATAGTAGTAATCGATGGGGCCAAAGATAAAACTTTTCAAGTGGTTAAGAAGTACGAGCCAATAGTTAATAATCTCGAGATTATCAATAACCATGAAAATCATGGCAAGGGTTATGTGGTCAGGCAGGGGCTTTTGGAAGCTAAAGGTGAATATCGCTTGTTTATGGATGCGGACAACTCGACAACGATTGATCATGTGGAAAAATTCTTTCCTTTTTTTAAAGAAGGTTATGATTTGGTGATTGGATCCAGAGATTTGGAGGAAAGCAAGCTTGAAAAGAAACAGGCCTGGTGGAAAATAATGCTTGGAAATATGGGAAATATTATGATCCAGATGGTTGGAGGGCTGTGGGGGATTCCCGACACTCAATGCGGTTTTAAAATTTTAAGCAAGCAAGCAGTTAAAAAGGTCTGCAGCCGAATGAAAATCGACAGATGGGGTTTCGATATCGAAATGTTGGTTTTGGCTAAAAAGATGGGATTTAAAATTAAAGAGGTGCCGGTTGTCTGGAAAAACGACGAGGCCAGCAAAGTTTCGATTATGTCTTATTTTAACACTTTAAAAGAATTATTTCAGATCAGGCTTAATTTGATATTGGGCAAATATAACATTAATAAAGACAACGAAAACAAAACTAAAAAAGGGTAATTTATTTTTATGAAGTTAAAAATAGAAACTGATCAAAAGTTGAAAAAGAGCGACCAAAAAGAATCGAAGAATGAGAAAAAAACAAGGAATGAGAAAACGACGGCGCAAAAGGCTCAAGCCGGGAACACAAAAGAACAATCGGTTTTAAAAAATGAAAAGAAGTCATTCAAGTCTAAAATTAGCGATAAGGCGGTATCGCAATTCAGGCAGGATCCGGTAACCGGAGATTGGGTTATTATAGCTACCGGAAGAGCGAAACGGCCGGAGCAGTTTATTTCCAAAAAGAAAAAGGAGGAATTAAAAGTTGATAAAGCCGATTGTCCGTTTGACGGAGATAATTTAAAAAAACAGCGGCCCGACACCTTGGTTTATTACAGAGAAAACGGCGAATGGAGTTTAAAGGTTTTTCCCAATCTCTATCCGGCTGTTACCAGAAGCAAGGATTTAAAACATTCTCAGCAGGGTATGTATTTTTTGATGGACGGAGTAGGTTATCACGAAGTTATCGTGACCAAGGATCATGATAGAGGGGTTCCTTTTTTGATTAAGGAGGAGGTAGCCGAGGTTTTGGATGCTTTTAAGACAAGATATCTGGAACTGATGAATCGAAAAAGTGTTTCTTATATTTTATTTATTGAAAATCATGGAAAAGAATCCGGAGCCTCTTTGATTCATCCGCATTGGCAGATGTTTGCAATTCCTTTTGTCTCCTCGGCGATTAAGCTTGAGCTGGAAGGATCAAGGATTTATAAAAACAATAACGATAATTGTGTTTACTGTGATATGATAAAACAGGAAATAAAAGACAAAAAAAGAATTGTCGCTTCCAGTGATAATTTTATCGCCTTTACCCCTTTTGCCTCCAGAAGCGCTTTTGAGGTTTGGATTCTGCCTAAAAAGCATCAACCTTATTTTGAAAGAATGACCGAGAATGACGAATTCGAGGCGGCTTCGGTTTTAAAAAAGGTTATTGAAAAATATTATTGGAATCTAAACGACGTATCCTATAATATGTATATTCATACTTCGCCTTGCGACGGAAGGGATTACAGCTATTATCACTGGCATATAGAATTATTGCCCAAAACCGCGGTTTGGGCCGGTTTCGAATTGGGAACCGGTATAGAAATTTCCACTATAGAGCCTGAAAAAGCGGCCGAATTTTTAAGAAAGAAAAATAATTAAAATAAATGCATTTTATCTTGGAATTTAAAGATAGGGTCTTTGAGTTAATCGATGTATTACCTGGTTTCGTACAGGTTTTTCTGGTGGCGGCCCTGCCGGTTTTCGAGTTAAGGGGGAGTATTCCTTATGGATTGTTTCGTTTGTCGATGGAGCCTTGGAGTGTTTTTATTTTGTCTCTTCTGGGAAATATGATGCCGGTTTTTTTTGTTCTTTTCTTTTTGAATCAACTTGATGATTTTTTAAGGAAAAGGTCCAAAAAAATCGCCGCTTTTTTTGACTGGTTGTATCAGCGGACCAGAAAAAGAGGGGAGGATAAATTGAAAAAGTGGGGCGACATCGCTTTAATTACGATTGTTGCTATTCCGCTTCCAATGACCGGCGCTTGGACCGGCTCCATTTTGGCTGTTTTGTTGGAAGTGCCGATAAAAAGAGCCGCCAGGTTGATCTTTGTCGGTGTATTGATTGCGGCTTTAATTGTTATGGCTATTTCTGTTTTTGCTAAAGAAGTAGCTCAAGGCTGGATTTGAATTTTAGTCTGCCAATTATGCTCTTTTTAATTAATAATTTCGAATTTGATTATTTTTAAATTCAGTATAATATCTAAATTTTTTAATTTTAATTTTTATGGGTGAGGTTTTAGCATTAGTTAACCAAAAAGGCGGGGTGGGAAAGACCACTACCGCGGTTAATTTGAGTCAGTATCTTTCCAGGTACGGCAAGAAAGTGCTGTTAATTGATCTGGATCCTCAGGCCAATGCCACCAGCGGAGTCGGAGTTTCCAAGGAAAAGTTGAATTATTCGCTTTATGACGTTATTGCCGGTAGAATCGAACCGTATAAATCGATCATTCGATTAAATCATCTCGATTATGAATTGATTCCGGCGACTTCCGATCTTTCAGGAGCATCTCTGGAGTTGACTAATTTAGATGGAAGGGAATTTGTTTTGTCGAATATAGTTAATCGCTTGCGAAATAGTTATGATTATTTGATTATTGACAGTCCGCCCAGTCTTGATTTGCTAACCATCAACGGTCTGGTTGCCAGCAATGGGGTGATTATTCCGGTTCAATGCGAATATTATGCTTTGGAAGGCTTAAGCAGACTTCTTCAGACTTTGAGTTTGATTAAAAAATCTTTAAATCCCGGTTTGAAAATTAAAGGAGCTGTTTTAACAATGTTTGATAAGAGGAATAAATTGGCCAGACAGGTAGTTAAAGAGGTTAATGAAAATTTTCCGGGCAATGTTTTTGAAACCATTATTCCAAGAAATGTGAGATTGTCCGAGGCTCCAAGTTATGGAGAGACAATACTTAATTTTGCGAGATTTTCCAAAGGCGCCAAGGCTTACGATAATTTGGCGAGGGAATTAATAGGCTACGAAAGTTAAAGGAGGTTTGCGGCAGAATCAATTTGGGAATTATAATTTTTTCTTGCATTTGAATAATAAATGGTTTATATTTTAATAGATAGAAGTCATATCAATTTTTGAGATTTTAAAAAATAAATAAAAATAATAAAAAATAAGATGAAAAAAGACATTTTAAAGATTATTTATTTTGTCTTCCTGGCAATATTTTTAGCCGGGATGGTAAAAGCGGTTCATGCTTTAGACGAAGTTGCTTCTGTTAATATAAATAAAGCAAACATTGAGAAGAGGGAAGGCAATAATTTTCTGGTGAATTTTGCTTTGTCAAATGGGCCCACTATTCAACCCGAGATTAAATACGGGGTGGTTTTAAAGAACAAAGCCGGCATTAAATCGGTAAAATATTACGACGAGGTTTTGCAATTAAAAGAAAATGATTCTTTTAATAAACAAGTGAGTTATCAGGCTTTGGATTTTTTACAGGGAACTTATGACGCAAGATTGGAGCTTAGGAATTTGGATGGAATGGTGTTGTCCGTTTATAACCTGGGGAGTGTTGAGCTTGAAGGAAGCGGGGAGTATATTGAACTTGAACCGGCCGCTTGTAATTTAATGGTAGAGAACGAAGAATATAACTTGGAACAAGCAGTACTTATTGAAGGCGACAAGGAAATGAGGATGGTTTGTACGGCCAATAATAAAACAGAGCAGGATTTGGAGGTTAGGCCCTTGTTTTTGTCTTTTGACAACAGTTTGGCGGGGAATAAAGTTTCCAGCGAAGCGGTGGACAACGATTCAGTTTTAATCGAGGCCGGGGGAGTTAAGGAAATAGAGTTTGTGGTGCCCAAGGCTCAGGAGCCTAAAATTTATGAAGGCGAATTTAGTTTACAGAATAAAGGTCAGCCGGTTTCCAATAAGATTTATTATAGATATATTATCGACGGCAGATGGGTTGATGTGAGTAATTTAAAATTAAATAAGGATGAGTATTCAAAGGGGGAAGAAATAGAAGTGAGTTTTTTATATAAAGAAGTCGGGGGATCCTCTATGGAAGAGAGAGAGGAGTTCGAGTCAAAAGGGGAGTTAACAGTTACGGATTATAAAAACGAGGAATGTATGAAGCAGGATTTGAAATTATCTGAGGGGAATATGGAGATTAAGGGTCAATCAGCTATATTGTGTAAAAATCCCATGGCCACTGTTAGGATTGAAGATAAGGAAGGGTCTGTTTTAGAGACTAAAAAAACAAGAATTAAAAGCGGCGAACAAATTACGCCCGAAGGGGAGCCTATTACGGGTGAAGTTATAAGAGAGGCTGAAGAAAAAGATCAGAAAAATGAGGTTTTAATGAAGGTATTAATAATATTGGGTTTGATTTTGGCCGTTGGGTTGATAATTTATATTTATTCTAAAGGGAGAAAGGCCGGTGTGAAATTGATTATTGTTTTTGCGGTTTTATCGGGAGGTTTTGTTTTGGCTTCAAATCAGGCTTTTGCTTTCGGCGCTACTTATACTAATCAGTTTGGTCCACTTAGGCGTCTTGAGCCTCAAGAGTTGGAAGTAACAATTAATGCTTCTTACGACGAAGGGTCGATACTTGAAGATTCCTTGCAGGTAGATGTGTTTATGGTTCAATGGATAGAGTACTCTCCTACGGTTGATCCCGAGAAGACCGAGGGGGAAATAGTATTTTATGCGGATTCGGCTGAAGTGGGCAGATGTGATTTTCGTCTGCCTGGCAGGCTTTATTCAGAAGATCAATGTAGCTTGACTATAGATAAAAATCAGCTTTGCAATAAGAAATTATCCTTTAAGATAGGTGTTATTTTTGACTTTATTCCTCTTCTGGATCCCAATGTTATGTCCAAGGAGGATGGTATTAAAGATTTTTTAAGGATTAAAACCGTTAATGCTTATGAGTTACCTGGTGCGGAGCCTGTTTATAGAGATTCGGAGTGGTGGGGGCTGAACATAGTGATTGCCGATTCGGTTAATTGTGGCGGAGGAGATCCTGGACCTGGTCCAGGAGGCGATGATTGTCAGGATGGCGGCTGCGGTTTTGGCGATGCCTACGCTCATGGACGAACTTTTTCGCCTAATGAAAATTTTCCGGGCGGTTTAAGTTTGTGTGAAATTGGAACTCCTGAACCTTCGATTCCTTCACCGCTTGACAACGGGGATGTCAACTGGACCTGTTCTCCGGCCGGTTCCAATCCCCAGAATTGTAATCAATCGGAGCTTTGCTGGGCAAAGACAGAAACAGCGGCCGTGACAGACCCGAGCTGTGTTGACGTTACCCAAGGATCTTATGAAAACGCCGACCAGCTTTTAAGCCAAGCTTTTGGAGGCAATTGGGACAACGGGTGTGTTACCGGTTACATGAAACATGGAGGAGTGATATTGGTCGATAGAGACGGGGACGGGGTTTCGGACTCCTGGTCTTTCACCTGTGTTGACAGCAACGAGGTTATAACAAAGGAATCGGAACCTTGTTATGCCGATTATGAAGCTCCTGATCAACCGATATTGGAAGTAAACTGCAATTCTCAGGTTACCGGAAATATTTACGACAGTGAGGCAGAGGCTGTGAACGCCGTTAATAATTCCGGCTGCAATGATAACGCCAATGTGTCTGATCTTAATTCTAATGAGAGTAACAGAAGGGTGGAATGGTATTGTGAGGCTAAGGGTCAAACCAGTCAACTGTGTCAAACGAACTGGCAGGCCGCTGCTGAGGATCCTTTTATTTGCAATGAGACATTAGAAAATCAAATTTACACCAGTCAACAACAAGCCGAAGTCGCTGTTTTAAATTCGGGCTGTTCCGGAGAGGCTTCGCCAAACATGGATATTGAGGCGCAAACAAATACAATTAAATGGACTTGTGAACTTAATGGACCAAGCCCCTTTTCGCCTGTGATGTATTGCGAAGTCAGCTGGACTTCAGATGAGCCGGAGCCTTTGGTTTGCAACGAGCAGCTGGAGGGTATTCCATTTAACAGTCAGGCGGAGGCGGTAAGCCGCATAGAGGCGGATGGTTGTTTTGGGGAGGCAAAGGTCAATCTAGATCCCGATGAAGACAACC
>WJJX01000067.1 GCA_014729445.1 Candidatus Moraniibacteriota bacterium
ACTGAACTTTAAGCGAGTGATCGCTGTCAAAATTTAGAACGCTACCATTGAATTGCTGGAACTGGTAACCGGCTTGAATCGGGCCCAGGATTTCTTCGGATTTGGGATAGGTGAAATAAGCGTTCAAATCCGAAAGATTTCCCGGATCATAAACTTTACTGTCGATGATTAAACCCTCCATATCCATATCCGCATAACCCTTAGCTCCAACCCAGCGTCCGATATCAAAAGCCTCAAAATTATCATAATTGGTGCCGACGCCTGATTTTGTCTGCTCGGCCTCCAAATTAATCCCGAAAAACAACTTAAAATTATCCAGATCCCTGATCCCGCTGATTAATCTATATTTATTATCGGTCATTGTATTGCTGGAGTATATTCTTCCCTCACTTCCTTGAGAATCGGATCTGACCAATAACCTGGTCTTATCAATATAAAGAATATCGCCTCCGCCTCCGGAGTGATCGTAAGTAAAACTTAGTTGATCCCAGGGTGAGGTTATTTTTCCTTTAGTTATTATTCCTTTTACACTTTGAGAGCCTGAATCATCGGATTTAAATCTGGCGCTTAGGGAAAATTTATCGCCTATTGGAAATTGAGGTAAATCGAACCAATCGTTTGTTCCGTCAAAATCAATAGTGGGTTTGTACATCCCGCCTGCCTCTAATTCCCAAGTTAAGTGCGGCTGATTATCTGCATTGAACTGTCGAGCGTTTTTGTTATTAAATTGGGCTTTTAAAATTTTACCTCCTGAACCGGTTGAAGCAAATAATTCATTCTTAAAGACTCTCAAATTGAAAATCCAATTTTGATCGCTTTCAAAAACTTCTTTCAAAGAATAACCGTCGTAAACGAAAATTTTGCCGTTGGGATAAGAGCCTATATATAATTTATCGTTATATACTTCGAAACCATAAAGTCGACTCTCTTTTGTATCAAAAGCCAAACTCCAGACACCGCCATCGTAAACGAAAATTTTGCCGTTATTTCCGCTGCCGGCGTAAAGTTTATTTTTATACACTACAGATCTATGAAAATTTGTCTCCCCAGCGTTGAAAACCTGACTCCAGCTTGAACCGTCGTATTCATAAACCACCGCGTTTCCTCCGGTGAATGCGTACATTTTGCCGTTATATGTAGCAAGACTGCGAACATCGGCTTGAGCAAAAGTATAAAATTGCTGCCAATTAGCCCCGTCATATTCGTAAATTCCTCCGGATCCACCCGCATAAAGATTTCCGTTGTATTCTGTAAAGGTAAAAATGGAACTGCCGGCGCCGTCAAAACTTTCCTTCCAGCTTATTCCGTCGTATTCGTAAATTTTAGCGCTTATATAGGTGCCGGCAAATAATTTGTTATCGTAAACTGCGAATTCCCTGATTCTTCTGACCGGCAAATCAACATTTTGACTCCAGTTACTGCCGTCATATTCGTAGATTATACCGTTATCTCCAACTCCACAGTACAATTTACCGTCGTAAACTCTCAAACCCATTGCATAGCTTCCGGGCGAATCCAGGCTTTCCTCAAAATCCACCTTATAGCCGGTGCCGGTCTGATCATACCAAATTCTTACCGCGCAATTATCTGCGCCCAGCTCCATATCAAAGACCCCATCCGCCATTGTATCAACGGCCATTAAGCTGTTCCAGCCGTAAACATCTATATCCCCGGCATTATCGCAGTTCAAATTATAAATCGGATAAACCGGATCAAAACCTCTCATTCGATGGTTGGCAAAAGCGGCTACCGGATTGAGATCAAGCGGTGAGAATTTTTTTAGAACTAATTTCTCGTTTGAAACTTCTGTTTCATCCAGATACTCGCCGGGGCCGGCTTTTGAATCAATCTTATCAACCTCCAAAAACTCCTCCTGATAAATCCTCTGGCCTTCCCAGCCGCCTTTTATAGTCTCGGCGGCCAAGCTTTGACCGCCCCAATAAAAAAATCCAGTCACAATCAAAACCGATAACACGCCTTTTTTGATTATTTTTTCTATTTGTTTTAACATTTTTATCCTCAATATAACCAAAACAATATCCAATAAAGCCTAATCCCTCAATTAAATCCTGTCTGAAGCTTTAAACCTGATTTAAATTAAATATAATTTACCATTCCAGAAAAATCAACGTTTGAGATGATTCCAGATTATAATCGGCCCATCCCTTAACTAAAAAGCTTATTTCATAATAATAAAATGATTAATGTCTTTTAGGAGGCTGGGAGGATTATTCTTTGCTCGGAGGGATTAAATTCAAAAATAAAACCTTAATTAACTCAATGGACGCTTTAAGTTTTAAAATGATTTTGAGTCATTTAATTGTTTTTGGAGTGAAACGTTTCCGATTTTTTGAATTTGGCAACTTGAAAATATAAAAACAAATAGGAGGACAGAAGGGTTGCCTAAATTCCAGTAAGCCCCCGTGGCGGGGGCTTGGGGGTTCTGTTATACTAAAAACCTTAGCCTAATTAAAAAAAATGCTTGGAATTTATGATTCCGGAATTGGAGGGGTTACGGTTTTAAATGAAATTAAAAAGGAATTGCCGGATTTGAGTTTTCAATATTTGGCGGACAAGGATTTTTTTCCTTTGGGCGAAAAATCGATCGATGAAATCCAAAGAAGGGTTACCTTGGCTTCGAGTTTTTTATTCCAAAACGGCTGCGACTTGATTGTACTGGCCTGCAATACCGCGGGGGTTAATTCGATTCGCTATCTGCAGAATGTTTGGCTTCGGGAAAAAAAATTTAAAAACAAGCAGATTTTGAGTATCACCAAACCGTTTACCGAAGAAATTGAAAAAAAATTGGCTAAAAACAAAAAAGCTTTAGGCCTGCTTCTTGCGACTCGGGCGACTTATAGGAGCGCGTTTTATCAATACGAATTAACTCATTGCGGTTTTGGAAATATTGTTTTTGCTAAAGCCGAAAATTTGGCAGGCGCGATTGAAGAAAACGATTTTAAAAAAAGCGAAAGGATTTTAAGGGAGATTTTTAAAAATGATTTAAATTTTAAACAACCAAATTTTATTCTGCTTGCCTGCACTCATTATCCCTTGATCCAAAATCAAATTAAGCAGATCTTTAATCAAAGAGCTTTGATAATCGATCCGGCAAAACCGACCGCCAGAAAATTAAAACTTTATTTAGAAAGACATCAAGAATATAAGCTGCCAAAGAATCAAAAACCCGATATCTTTTGGATAAGCAAAAACTCTGATGAAATAAAAGCTAATATTGGAAAATTCTACCAATCTGATAATTATAAAATAAAAAAAGTTGACTTGCCTTTTGGATAGCCTTAAACTAAAAATTAAAGAATCCCGTTTAGTTCGAAGTGTCCGCTTGGGAATCAGTCTGTTTTTATTCTAAAAAATTAATTTATGAAATTATTAATTAATATTCCGGCTTATAACGAGGAAAAGGTTTTGGCAAAAACCCTCAAGACTCTGCCTAAAAAGATCAAGGGTTTTGACAAAGTCAAAATTCAGATTATCGACGACGGCTCAAAAGACAAGACCAAAACAATCGCCCAAAAAGCCGGAGCCGATTATGTTTATTCCCACCGGATTAACCGGGGGCTGGGTTCGGCTTTTCGAACCGCGGTTTTTAAAGCTTTGGAAAACGGTTTCGGCGTTATGGTCAACATCGATGCGGACGGTCAATTCAACAGCGCCGATATTAACAAGCTGGTTGAACCGATTTTAAAAAATCAGGCGGATATTGTTATCGGATCCCGCTTTTCCGGAATCAAACCCAAAAACATGCCCTGGATCAAAAGTTTCTTGAATCGTATGGGCGCCCGGATGGTGGGGTGGTTCTTGAGAGTAAAAACCGACGATTTGACTTGCGGTTTTAGAGCCTACAACAAAGAAGCCATGTTAAAATTAAATCTAAACAACCAATTTACCTACACTCAGGAAACCATCATCGACGCGATTAACAAAAATTTAAACGTTATCTGGAAACCGGTTAGGGTAACCTATTTTAAAGACCGCAAAGCCAAAATGACCAAAAGTATTTCCAATTTTATTTATCAATCAATGATGATCATTTTTAGGACGATTAGAGATACCAAACCTTTGAAATTTTTTGGTATTCCGGCTTTTAGTATCCTTTGTGCTTCTTTAGTTATCTTTTTGTTTGTTCTGATAAGTTATATTTATGGTTATCTGGAAACCGGTGTTTTTAAGGTTACGCCTTACAGAAACTGGCTTTTCTTAGCCAGTATTCTGCTGATTTTAGGAATCCAGTCTTTGGTTTTTGCTTTTCTGGCTGATATGATAAAAAGCAACAGAAAAATAGCTGAAGATGAAATGTACGAAAGCCGCAAAAAGAATTTTAGCAGGTCCAAACAAACCGATAAATAAACCAAATGCAAATAACAGTTAGAGTAATTACCAACGCTAAATCTAATTTAATAGAAAAATCGGCCTTTGATTCATATAAGGTTAAATTAAGATCCATTCCCCGAAAGGGAAAGGCCAATCGGGAGTTAATCCAAGTTTTAAGCGACTTTTTTAAAATTAAAAAATCTCAAATATCCATTTTGAAGGGACAGAAGGATAAAATCAAAATCATTGAAATGAAACTTAATCAAAATTAATTTATGCTGAAACAAGAACGAAAATCTTTTTATAGGATCTTTTTTATTGTATTACTTATTATTATTTTTATTATTTTTAATCGGCAGGGTTTCTTTAAACCCTTAAAGGGAATTTTCATTTCTCTTTTCACAGCCTCTTCCGATTCGGCGAGAAAAAACTCGATCGACACCAGAAACTTTTTTTCCACTCTACTTTCCATCGATTCGGTGATCGAAGAAAACAACCACTTAAAAGAACTGGAATTAAAACATAAAAGTTTGAAACAAGAAAACAACGAGATCCTGGAGGAAAATCAAAAACTAAGAGAAGAACTGGAGCTTTTGCCGAGAAACGAATTTAACCTTGAGACCGCGGAAATCGTCGGTTCCGATATCGCCTCTGACAAAGAGGTTTTAATTATTAATAAAGGCCAAGAGCAGGGAATTCGAACCGGCATGCCGGTTATTATAAGCGACAGAATCTTTGTCGGCGAAGTTTACGAGGTTTTCAGTAATCGATCGAAAATCATTTTATCAGTTAGTTCGCTGGCTCATTTCGACGTAACCTCCAATGAAAAAGATTACATCCTGGCGGCTCAAGGCAGTTTCGACCTGGAGCTTAAAAGTGAAAAAATTCAAAATAACATCAATGTCGAAGAGGGAGACGTGCTTATAACCGCGGGCAAACTGAAAAAATTTCCCAAAGGCCTTCTGGTTGGAAAGGTAATCAAATTAAGGCCTTCTTTGAATGGTTTGTCCAACGAGGCGATTATCCAGCCTTTTTATTCCGCCAGTAATTTGAAATTTGTCTCTGTAATAACCGGACTTAAGGAAAAAGAATCAGAAAAAAACGAGGATTCTTAAAGCTAATCGTTAAATCGATATTAAGAGTTAGATCAAAACCGCTTTAATTCTTCTTACCCCGGCGCCGCTGCTTTGTTCTTTGGAAATTTTAAATCCCCCAATTTTTTTGGTGTTTTTAACATGAGGCCCGCCGCAGATTTCTTTGGAATATCCTTTGATCGAATAAACTTTAACCTTGTTGCCATAACGATCGTCAAACACCCCTTGAGCTTGGCAGGCTTTAGCCTCTTTAACCGACATCTCTTTCATTGTTACCGGAATTTCTTTCTCAATAGCCTCGTTAACAAAATCCTCCACCTGTTTAAGCTCCTCTTCGGTGATTTTTTTCGGATGAGAAAAATCGAATCTTAACCTGTCTTTGGTGATGTTGGCTCCTCTTTGAGTTACGTGACCGCCCAATATTTTTTGAAGTCCGGCCAAAAGCAGATGAGCCGCCGTATGCATTTTAACCGTTTGTTCTTGATTGTCGGCCAAACCGCCCTTGAATTTCTTTTCAGAGCCGGCTCTGGACAACTCCTTATGTCTCTTAAGCTCCTTATAAAAGCCTTTGGCGTCGACTTCCATATCGTTTTCGGCCGCCATTTCCTCGGTCATTTCAATCGGGAAGCCGTAGGTTTGATAAAGATCAAAAGCCACTCTGCCGTTGATTTTGTAATTGTCGGCCTCTTCTTTTCTTACGATTTCCTTGAATTTTTTTAAACCTTTTTTAAGGGTTTTGGCGAATTTTTTTTCTTCTTGATTTAAATTATCAAGAATGAAACTTTTATTTTTTTCAAGTTCCGAATAAACGCTTTTATAATCATTAATCACTTTTTGAACAATCTCTTTGGTCCATAAATCTTTCTTGATTCCCAATTTTCTTCCATATCTAATGGCTCTTCTGATTAGTCGCCTTACAATATAGCCTTGATCGGTATTGGAAGGGCCCACTCCGTTGTTATCTCCCATGATAAAAGTCACCGATCTTAAATGCTCCGCGATAATTCGGATCGCTTTAGTCACCTCTTTAGATTCGTATCTTTTTTTGCCTGACAACTCTTCGATTTTTTTCATGGAATTATCAAACAGGTCGGTGTCAAAAACATTATCTTTATTTTGAGAAATCATTACGATTCTCTCCAATCCTCCTCCGAAATCAATGTTTTTTTTAGCCAGACTTTCAAAACCCTTTTGGGTTTTAACAAATTCCATAAACACATTGTTGCCGATTTCGATGAATCGGCCGCAGTCGCAGTTTATATGACAAGGTTGATCTTTGAAAGGCGAATTTTCGTGAAATTTTTTATCGGCTCCCAGATCAAAAAACATTTCGCTGTCCGGACCGCCCGGTTCTCCATTTGGCATCTTGCTTGGAGCGCCGGCTCTGGACCACCAATTATCGTCTCCGTAATAGAAAATCCGGCCGTCTCTCATTCCCTTTTTCTGCGAATCAAAAAGGTCTTTAGCTTCAATACCGTGTTTTTTAAAAACCTTTTTCCAGATTTCAACCGCTTCCGAATCTTTTTCGATCCCGATCTCGGCGTCCCCGCCATAAACCGAAACGTAAATTTTTTGAGGATCGAATTTTAAAACCCTGGTCCAGAATTCAAAAATCCACTCGATTTGCTCCTTTTTAAAGTAATCGCCAAAAGACCAGTTGCCGAGCATTTCGAAAAAAGTTAAATGCGTATTGTCCCCGATATTTTCGATGTCCACATCTCGAAAAGCTTTTTGAGAATCAGCGATTCTCTTGCCGTCGGGATGCGTTTCGCCTAAAAGATAAGGCACCATCGGCTGCATTCCGGAGCCGGTGAAAAGAGTGGTTGGATCGTTTTCGGGAATTAAAGAAGCACTCGGCACAATTACATGGCCTTTTGATTTCATAAAATCCAGATATTTTTGTCTAATCTCTTTTGATTTCATAAAGATAAGCTTAAATCGTTAATTAATAGTGTTGTTATTGCAAACCGCGGTGGTTTCATCAAAAGGAATGGAGTGAAATATTTCTTCCCCCTCCCCGTCTCGATAAAACAAATCGACTTTAATTTGATCTTTAATCACCGTTATCTCGCTAAAGACTCCTTGATTCTTAAAAGTCTCCTCAAAAGGCAGTCTTTTGTTTTCCTTAAAAAAGCCCTGCTGAACATAGTAACTGACTCCATCGATATTAAGATAGCAAAGTTCCTCTATATGTCCAGAAAAGACGCCTAAAACCTTATACTTGGAAAAAAGTTTTCTTAATTCTCCGGCGTTTCTTAAAAATTCATTGGATTCCTTAACCGTGCTTTTTTCGATAATCGGCTGATGAATAAATACCAGAATCTGTTTTTTTCTTGATTCTTGAAGCAGCTTTTTCAGCCATTCCATCTGCCTTTGATCTATGACGCCGGGATAAAATTGGTTGTCCGGACCGGCCCCGCTTATCGTGCCGTCCTCTTCAAGGACATTATTGCCGTCAAGCACGATAATCCTGTACCCCTTTTTATCAAAATAATAATAAGTGTTTTCCTGGCCCGTTAACTCGAGCCATTTTCTTTTATCGAAGTTGTCGGTTTCGTGATTGCCTAAAACAAAATATTTTTGCGCCTTGATTCGATCAAATTTTTCCATCATTAATCGAAAATCGTAAAGGGCGTTATCGCCTCTTCCATCGATTAAATCGCCGCCGTCGATCACAAGATCGGGCTTAAACCCGGTATTCATTTTTTTTATAAAATAATTGAACGGCTCCAGACAACGCCAGTTTAAGCGCCATTCATTAATATCCTTGTCCAGCTTGCCGTAACAATGAATATCGGTTGTAAAACCGATTTTCAAAGGCTGATCGGGAATTTCCTTGGTAAAATAAAAGTAATAAACAATTAAGCCGGTTAAAATTAAAAAAAAAGCCGAAATTAAAAAAAAAGAGATCGGTTTTTTTTTAAAAATCGCTATTTTTTCTGATTTAACGGCTGATTTTGGCATTCTTTAATAGTTTATTCGGTTGATTTTGGCATCATTTTTCCGGCTTTGACATTATCGAGCCTGCCTTCAAGAATAACCAATTTTCCGTTGATAAACAACTCCGTGATCCCCGAGCTGTAATGATAAGGTTTCATTATCCGTGAGCGGTCTTCGATGGTTTTGGGATCAAAAATCACTACATCAGCGGTTTTTGCCTTTTCAAGAGTGCCGGTTTCTTTTATGAATCCGAATTTTTCGGCCGGTTTTTGAGTGATTTTTTGAATGGCTTTTTCGGGACTCAAGGTGCCTCCGTCAAAAACAAAATTTTTAAGAAATCTGGGCAGAGCCCCGAAACATCTTGGATGAACCAAATCGCCGGTTTTTTCATGCTCCACGCTGTAACCTGCTCCGTTGGAACTGACAATCGAAAGATCATGAGCGATCAATTTTTCAACGTTTTTGGAACTAAGCGCTTCAAGCACTACGGTAATCGTATCGTCGCAGCATAAAATCAAATCCAAAATAACCTCCTCATTTTTCCTTTCCTGGTGTTCGGCGATTTGAGAAACTTTGTATCGAGCAAGAGCGTAATCGATTTTGGAGGTGGCGATAATTACCTCGCCATAGTCGAAATCCATCTCCGTCATCTCTTTGATTATTTTGTATCTAATCGCCGGATCTTTAAGCCTCTGCATCAGGATCTCCTTGCCCCCTTCCACTACCCAGGCAGGAAGAAGCGTGTATAAAACCGGACCGATCTCGGTGTAGGGATAGACATCAAAGCCGACATCAAAACCCTTGGCTTTCGTTTCTTCTATCATCTCAAGCACTCTTTCCTGAAGCGGCCAGCTTTTCTCCCCGCAGGCTTTTAAATGCGAAATCTGAAGACTTACGCCTGTTGTTTCGGCAATGCTCAATGCTTCCCTGATTGAGGGAATTAAATTCTCTCCTTCTTCGCGCAAATGAGTGGTATAGACTCCGTTGTTAGCCTTGACGGTTTTGGCCAAAGAGGCGATTTCCTCTCTGGAAGCGATTTTGGCGTGGCTATAAACCAGGCCGGTGGATAACCCCAAAGCGCCCTGTTTCATTGAAAGATCCAGGATATAATTTAGTTTTTTTATTTCCGTTTTGGTTAATTGCCGAACCTCTCCTTTGGTAAAAGCTCTTCTAATGGTGGCATGACCGACCAGCGACCCGAAATTAAAAGCCAATTTTCTTTCCTGCATAAATTCGACAAATTCCTCAAAACTGCCCCATTGGACCTGCACTTTTTTTAGATCCACGTATTTTTGGATGGATTCGATCGCTTCCTCATTGACGATGGGAGCGATTGAAGAGCCGCAGTTGCCGCCGACAATGGTGGCAATTCCTTGAGTCAAAAGGCTTTCCCCGCCGGGATATTGAAATAAGGTCCAGTAAGAGTCGGAGTGGTTGTTGACATCGATGAAGCCGGGGGCCACTATTTTGTTTTTGGCCTCGATAATCTTGTAATCGCCGTTTTCCTCGATTCCGCCGATTTCTTTGATTTTATCGTCGTCGATTAAAATATCGCCCTCAAAGCCCTTCTGGCCGGTGCCGTCAATGATGGTTCCGTTTTTAATTAAATAGGATGTTCTAGACGCCATATAAGCTAAAAATTTTTATATTTGTTTTATTTATCTACAGGTAATCGGATCATAAGCATCTCCTAGATTATCACCGGCTTTCTCTCCAAGACTCTCGGAATAATAATCAATCTCACAGCCTGTAGCTGTTTTTGTATATTCATATGGGTAAGTAGTAGGATCGACTGGATCTTTGGGAATTTCACTTAAATAACCTTCTGTTTCTAATGTATTTAAATCAGGGGGATAGGCTAGGTTTTTATTATAATAGGTGTTTAGTTGAAGGATGATGTTATTGATGTCGGTGACTCTTTTGTTGTCTCTAGCCTTTTTAAGGGCTCTGGTTACAGAAAAAATAACGATACTGGCTAAAAT
>WJJX01000068.1 GCA_014729445.1 Candidatus Moraniibacteriota bacterium
ATTGAAAACTTAAAAGAGAAGTTTATCAAAAATCACGTCTCAACCAAAGAACGTGAACCTTTCAGACTTGATTTTAACAATCAAATAGCCAAATATTTGGATGAAACTGAAACCATTTTGGATCTCGGATCCGGGCTTTATCCTTTAATGTTTCCTTTTGACAAAGCGCCTAAATTGAAACGATATATCTGTTTTGAAAAAGATGAAATTGTTGGAAAAATTCTTTTAGAATTTGCCAAAGCTCTGCCTAAAATTAAATTTGAAGTTTACGGCCAATTTGCCAAAAAGCCTGATTTTAAAAACTTACTTGAAAATAAAAGTCGATTTGATTTGGTCCTAATGCTTAAATTTATTCCGGTAATCGAAAGACGAACACCCAACTTGCTAAAACCTTTAAGCAAAATCCCGGCCCAAAAAATAATTTTAACCGCCAGCAAAGAGGCCTTGACTAAGCGTCAAAAAATAGAAAAACGAGAAAGAAAGACCTTGATTAGATTTATCAAATCCACAGGCCGAGAAATCGTAGACCAGATTGAAATTGAGAATGAATTTGGGTTTGTGATTTAAGCATAACGGGGTTAATTATAAACTATAAATAAATTTTCTTTGCAGTGTAAGATCACTGTCGACTTCGCCTAAAGTTCTAAAGGTGCCTTTGCCAAAGGTTCTATCGATTAAAAGACCCGGTTTTATCAAATCTGATCTTAATTTACAGCCTGCAAAAATATCAAACACCTCTTCTCTTTTTCCGAATCGATTTTGATTTTTTAGATATATTTTGGTTATGAGTATATGTAAATTCTCTCTTTGTTTTTGGTAGCAAAATCTAGCAAAAGATCTTCTTTCATCGTCATTTAAAAAATAATCCTCCCCAAGAGCAAGGTATAAATCTTCTTGACACGGCGCCCCTTGTCTGTCTTTAAAGGATCTTGTCGAAGCCAGTTCTTTTTCAAAAATTTCTTCCTTTATTACCATTTCATAAAAATACTTTTTGACTAACTCTTCGGTGATCCCTTCTTCAAAATTCTTAAAATATTCAGAATCATATCTTTCTAAATCCGTTAATCTGAAACCGGCTTTATAGTCGAATTGCAGAGATTTATTTTTTCTCGCATAATGTCGGGATTTAGCGTGAATCAATTCATGTAAAATGTCATGAGCCAGAATCAAATTAAATTGACTGTTTAATACTACACATACTTCGAAAAAAGCATTTGTTGTTCCTCTGACATTGGACCGTCCGTTTTCTTCTTCAATTATATGAATCCTATCTGAGGGTATATTAAACTTCTCTAACCCATAATCGTTAAGAATTTTATTTGATGTCTCGTCAGCCTTTGCAATAATGGTTTCATGTCTATTCTCTTTATTAATTGCTTTTTCATTTATAAAGACAACCCTTTGCTTAAAAAAATCTATCTGATTGTTTAAAAATTTATTATTATTCTCTTAGTTAACCCCGATAAGACCGTCCAACATTGTTTCTTTATTGCTCATTGAAAACTTTTTAATCAATTTATCAACAAAATAATAGAGCATTTAGTATAACGATTAATGCCCAGACTGTCCAAGAACAGGGATTTTTGAACAGCGCAAACACTATTTTGACCATTAAATAAATATTGATATTATATCTAAAAGAAATTATAATATAAAGGATAAAAGAAGTCATTGATTGCTTAAGAATAAAATTTAAATATCAATTTTTATGAATAACACAATAAAAACAATTTTATTATTCGGGATATTTGGGGTGCTTTTGATTTCTTTGGGTAATTATTTCGGCGGACGGCAGGGTTTGTATTTGATGACCGGAATTTCGATTGTGATAAATCTTGTTATGTATTTTTTTTCGGATAAGATCGCCTTAATGAGCGCCAAAGCGAAACCGATTACCAAAAATTCCCCTTATTCTTTCATTAAAGACGAAGTTAAAGATTTAACCCAAAAGGCCGGACTGCCGATGCCCAAAGTTTATATAAGCGAACAGGAGCAACCCAACGCCTTTGCGACCGGCAGAAACCCAAAACATTCGGCCGTGGTTGTAACCAAAGGTTTATCCAATATTTTGGATAGAAACGAAATTAGGGGAGTTTTGGCTCATGAATTATCACATATCAAAAACAGAGATATTCTGATTTCGACGATTGCCGCGGTTCTGGGATCCATAATCACCTCTTTGGCGCATACTTTAAGATGGATGTCTTTTTTCGGTTCAAGCGACGAAGGCCGCAATCCCCTGGCCGATCTTTTGGTTATGATTTTGGCGCCGATTGCGGCTATCATTATCCAAATGGCGATTTCGCGTTCCAGGGAATACGTGGCCGATAAAAGCGCCGCCGAATTACTGGGAACCGGTAACGGATTAGCGGCCGCTTTAAACAAGCTTGAGCAAGTTTCAAAATCGGGAATCTTGCAAAAAGCCGGCAAAGTAAATCCGGCTTTTGAGAATTTATATATCGTAAATCCGCTAAGCGGCCGCGAAATGTTCGGAGCGGTCCAAAAACTTTTTTCGACTCATCCGCCGATTGCAGAGCGGGTTGGAAGGTTAAGGAATATGTAAGCTAAACCCTCCCCAACGTCTCCCTGTACAGGAAGACGTTTTATTTTATTGTCTTTATGCTTATTTTGTGATAATTTTATTTTTGTAACCGGGGACATAGCTCAGTTGGCTAGAGCGCTTCCATGGCATGGAAGAGGTCAGGGGTTCAAGTCCCCTTGTCTCCACCCCTTATTCTATTAAGCTTCAAGAGCTGCCCAAAAATTTTGCACCTAGTCCAAGGAAATCCTATCTTGGGCGCAAATTGTTAGAAAATAATTCGTTATTGGAATAATTCCGGAATTGCAGGAGCAGAGAATGAATTTGAACAATAGCTTACAGAGTTGTCGAAACCGATTCAATCACCGTTTCGGTTTAAAATTTCTTGAATAATCTCTTTAATCTCTTTTTTCCTCTCTTTGATGGATTTATACAAAGCGAATCTTTCAAGGGCCCGATAATAATTGTCTTTTGGATCCTTAATATTAAAAACAAGGTCCCCGTTTAAATAGTCGGTGTAATATCGCAGTGAAAGTTCGAAAGTTACATGTTCGACAGCGTAGAATAAATATTCTTTTTCGGTTTGATTCAGCAATCCTTTGATTGTTTTAAGATAGTTGCCGGCAAGAGATTTGAAAAAATCGAGCTCAAAATCTATCTTAATCAAGCCTTTTTCATCTTGCTTAAAGCAGGAGCAGACCGATCGACACATATCCCCCCATTCGATCAAAATAGGGAGTTGTCTGGAAATTGTATCCCAATCGATAATGGCCAGAACCTGGTCTGTGCCTTTCTTAAATAAAATATTGCTGATTTTGGGGTCATTATGAGCTATTCTTAAAGGTATTTTTCCTTTTTCAACCAAATCCTTAAAAATGGAAGTCCGGTCTTTCTGTTTTAGCAGCCAATCGCTTATTTCCTCTTTCTCGAATCTTTTACGAGGATCCTGCTTAACCGCTCTTTCGAATTGGCGATAATATCTTTCAGTGTCATGA
>WJJX01000069.1 GCA_014729445.1 Candidatus Moraniibacteriota bacterium
AGTGTTTGATAAAATTATTGATGTGCCTTTGAATAAAGAGAAAACTGATTTTATAGATAAAAAAGGCTCTATTTTTATTGATGATTCTTTTAGTGAAAGAGAAAAAGTGTATACTAAGTTAGGCATCCCTGTTTTTGATGTCTCTGCTTTAGAAAGTTTGATTAATTGGAAAAAATGAAAAAAACAATAAGTGAACTGGATAAAAAACACTACGAATTAATAAGAAAGAACGTTTCAGAATTTTTATTTTTTTGTAATAAAAAATATGTTGAAACTAACCCCGGGACCGTACTTGATATTGCACCACAAGATCATGAAGGGGCAAAATCTTATTTTACAGCATCTAAAGTAAAAATATTAGATATTGATCCTAATTCAAATGCAGATTACATAGTCGATTTATGTGAGAATAACTCTAAAGTAATCAAAAATAATATTTTTGATTGGATTGTGTGTACAGAAGTTATTGAACATGTAAAGAATCCTTTCAAAGCTGTTCAAGAAATGCATCGAATTTTGAAAAAAGGAGGGATGATTTTTGCTACAACTCCGTTTAATTTTAGAATCCATGGGCCGTTACCTGATTGTTGGAGATTTACCAAATATGGTTTAGAAGAATTATTTAAAAAATTTGATAAAATAATCATTGAAGAGTTAGAAACAGATGATAGATGGCTAATGCCGATTCATTATACAATTAGAGTAATTAAATAACATGGGTAAACCTTTTAAAAATGTAATATATTATACCAAGCCGTTATTACCGGATTTGAACTTGTTAGATAAAGGTTTAAGAGAAATTTACTCTAAGGCTTGGTTGACTAATATGGGGAATCAGCATAAGCGATTGGAAAAATTAGTTCAAAGAAGACTTAAATCTAAATATATTTCTTTGTTCAACAATGGCATGACTGCTTTAATGGTTGCGATTAAGGCTTTAGATCTAAGAGGCGAAATCATCACAACGCCATTTACTTTTCCAGCAACTCCCAATGCCATTCTATGGAATAATCTTGAACCTGTTTTTTGTGATATTGATAAAGATTCATTAAATATAAATCCCGTAGAGATAGAAAAAAGAATAACCAAGAAAACTTCCGCTATTTTAGCTGTGCATGTCTTTGGTAATCCTTGTAATGTTAATGAAATAGAACAAATAGCCAAGAAGCATAAATTAAAAGTTATTTATGACGCGGCCCATGCTTATGGATTAAAGTATAAAAACAAATCAATTGCCAATTTTGGAGACATATCGATGTTCAGTTTCCATGCAACTAAATTATTTCACTCTCTGGAGGGAGGGTGTTTGGCTTTTAATGAGAAAAAACTATCAAGAAAGGTTTATCTGTATAAAAATTTTGGGATTGCCGGAGAGGAAGAAGTCCTATTGCCTGGTCTCAATGGTAAACTAAATGAAGTTAATTGTCTGTTTGGAATTTTGGTTGATAAGATGATTCAAGATGAGAAAAAGGCTAGAAAGCGAATTTATAAAATATACAAGGAAAATCTGAAAGATATCGACGGTATCTTTTTTTATGATAAAGATAATCCAAATATACAAGATAGTTATCAATATTTTGTTATTAGAATCAATCAAAAACTATATGGAAAGAACAGAGATCAGTTATTTAAGAAATTGAGGGCTTATAATGTTTTTGCTAGAAAATATTTTTCCCCACTTTGTAGTAATTTGCCATATTTTAAGAGTAATTTGTCAGCTAAAAAGAAAAATTTAAAAATAGCTAATCAAATTGTTAATGAAACTTTAGCGCTTCCTTTTTATGGGAGTCTTAAGGATTGGGAGGTTTTAAAAATTTGTAAAATAATCAAAAATTTTAAAAAATGAAAAAGCCATTAGTTAGTGTAGTTTTACCTACTTATAATCATGAAAAGTATATAAGAGAATCTATTTTGAGTGTATTAAATCAAACTTATGATAATTTCGAATTGATTATTGTAGATGACGGCTCAAGTGACAATACTTTTCAAGAGGTCAAAAAAATAAAAGACAAAAGAATAAAGACCTATCGTTTTAAGAAAAATAAAGGAGCTTCGGCTGCCGCTAATTATTGCATCAAAAAATCAAGAGGAAAGTATATTTCTATGTTAAATAGTGATGATGTCTTTCTTGAAACTAAACTTGAAAGACAGGTTGATTTTTTAGAGAAGAATAAGAAATATGGAGCGGTTTTTGGCTTAAATAAATTAATTGACGAAGAAGGGGAGGAAATAAACGATAAAAATCATTTATTTTATAAAGTTTTTAGAAAAAAAAATAGAAGCCGATTTAAATGGTTAAATCATTTTTTTTATAAATCTAATTGCTTATGTCACCCTTGTTCCCTGGTTAGAAGATTCGTTTATGACAAGATCGGCTACTTTGATCGAAGATTGGCCCAGCTACCGGATTTTGATCTTTGGGTGAGACTTTGCTTGAATTATGATATTTTTATTTTAGAAGAAGAATTGATAAAATATCGAGTAAGAGAAAATAGCAGTAATATAAGTGCTAATAGGAGAGATAGTTATCTTAGAGTTAATTTTGAGAAACGATACGTTTTAGACAATTTTCTGAAAATAGAAAGTTTAAAAACCTTTGAAAAGATCTTTCCAAAGATTAAGATTGCTTCAAACTTAAATATTAATAAATTTAAAGAAAGAGATATCATTAAATTTTTATTATCGAATGAAGCCTTGAAAATTGACTCTCATATCCATCAATTATTTGCAATGCAGAATTTTTATGATTTGCTTGGGAGTGGATCTGGCATAAAATTAATGCGGGAAAATAATTTTAATTTTGTTGAATTCAATCAATATACTGGAAAAATTGATCTGTTTAATTATTACAATCGAGTAGAATTAAAGGATAAAATAGAAAAACAAGAAGAAGTAATTCGCAGATTGAAATCTTCCAAATTGTTTAAATTACAAAATCTTTATTTGCGTTTTAAATGGGTTTTGTTTCACCCCAAAAAATTTCTGATAAAGTATTATAAAGTATTATTTAAGAAGTAAAGGAATATATAAAGAAATGGCTGAAATTTTGAAAACTAAACCGAAAAAAAAGCAGGACAAGCTAAACCTTTTAAATATGTCTATACAGAATAATAAGCCTTTAGGCAAAACATCTATAATAATCACCAATTACTATAAATACGATAAATATTTAAAGGTTTGTCTTGATTCTGTGTTGAACCAAACCCTTAAACCTTTTGAAATCATCTTAGTTAATGAATTGGCCTCAAGGGATTTTTCTGAAAAAATTAATCTGGATAAATATCACTTAGACAAGATAAAATTATTTAACGTAAATTTTAATAATGTTCAAAAATCAAGAAATTTTGGATTGAAAATGGCGAAAGGGGAGTATGTCTTATTTTTGGATGCTGATGATTTTTTGTTGGATAATTATCTGGAAAAAACTGAGGCGGTCCTGAATAAAAATAAAAGAATAAAATTGGTTTATAGCAATCGATTTAATTTCGGGAATAACTTTAATAGTTTCAATCTTGATCGATATTGGAAAAGTCTCTCTTTTAATCTAGAGATTTTAAAACAGTTCAATTTTATTTCGCTTCCTTCCTTAATTAGGAAAGCTAATTTTAAGGGTTTTGATGAAAGAATTAGGAGACTTCAGGATTGGGAGGCTTGGTTGAATTATCTAAAATCGAATGCAGAAGCTTATTGGCTTAACGAACCTTTATTTTGCGTTCGAATTCACGACGATAATATAACTCTAAATAACGGTTTCTTTTTAGAAAAATTAAAAATTTTTGATAAATATAAACTTTTAAACATAGTTACTGGCACCAGTAATCAAATAAATATTGCTCATAATAGTAAAATAATTTTAATTGTTAATCCGAGAAATTTAAATCGTAAAAATTTAATCAGTTTTTTAAAAAGTTTTAAGAAAAACATTATTAAGATATATCTTCCGTTAAATTTGAGAAGGCAATTTTTCAGAAAAATTTCAAAATTATTAAATAAAAATATCCAATATCGATTTATGGCAAATACAGACCTTATTGATAAAGTTCTAGTCAATAATTCTAATAATAAAGATACTATTTCAAATTTAAACTTTCTGATATCAAATTTTAGTGGTTCAATAAAATTAAATAAAATAGGTCTGATAGGAAATAAGACTAGAGAGGATCTTATAATGAATCCTCAAGCTAAGGAATTAATTAATCTTGATAATTTTTCTTCTTTTGATCTATTATTTATCAATAATAAAGGTATTAATAAATATTTAAAATAATTATATGTTGGATGTTTGTATAATTGTACCCACTTATAATAACGAAGATTACACAATTAGATGCTTTAATTCTATTTATAGGAATACTGATCTTAAATATAAAATTATTTGGATTGACAACGCTTCCTCTATAGAGAGCCGAAATAAGGTTGATAATTTTGTAAAAAAAACCGGTATCCCAATGTATAAAATTTTTAATAAAAAAAACAAGGGATTCATTGATGCCACCAACCAAGGGATTAAAATTGCCTTGAAACTAGATCCTGATTACATCGTATTTCAAAATAATGATACAGAAGTTTATAAAAATTGGATTAACGACTACATCGAAATTGCTGAGTCGAATCCGGATATCGGAATAGTAGGACCAATAACCTCTCCTTGTGATAGTTGGCAATCGATCGATAATTTAAAAATTAGAGATGAACAATTTATTAATTATCCCGCTTATGATAATAATCCTAAAGAGTATTCAAAACTAATAAGAAAAAAATATTATGGTAAGGTGAAACAAGTCGATCATATGGTGGCTTTTTTTTCGACCTTATTTAAAATCGAAACTATCAAACAAGTTGGTCTACTTTCCAAAACCTATGGTATCGGTTTTGGCGATGACGACGATTATTGTAACAGAGCTCTAGATAAAGGATGGCAAATAGTTCTTGCCATAGGGATTTTTGTTTTTCATAATCATCGAACCACTTTTAAAACCCTTTATACGGAGGAGGAAATTGTTAAGATGCAAAGTAAAAATTTAAGAATATTTAAAAATAAGCATAAAACTACGATATTCTTAAATAAAATTAAATTTGCTTTGTTTACGCCCCATAAGTTTGTTAAAAAATATTTTGAAAAATATTTTTTAATTTAGATTATTGAGATAATGAAGTGTAATAACTTACTCCTTCATATCTCCAAGTATCAGATAAGTCGTTAACAATATAATTCTTCTCCCGTTCTTTTGAAGTGTAAAGATAAGCCCCTGTATAATAGTTCGCAAATCGATACACGGGGTACCTGTTAAGATTTTCTGTTGCTGTTAGACTTAAATTTAGTGCATTATTCAAGTTTAATTTTTTTTCGGTTTTTGAAGAATTAGCTAATGATTCAAGTATGTCACCTGAATTAATTGTGTATTGTAGTAAATCGCTTTTATTTAGGGTTGGATTATTAGCTAGAATTGATCCCGCAGCCCCCACAACAATGGGCGTGGCAAATGAAGTGCCTGAACTAGTACAATAATCACTATCATAACAAGTGCTGGTAATACCAACCCCTGGTGCGGCTACATCAACATTCGTGGAGCCATAGTTTGAAAAATAGGCAAGATCATTATCTTGATTTGTGGCGGCAACGCAGATAATATTGCTTGAATTATAACTGCAAGGGTAGATTGGATTATTATCATTATTATTAGCTTCATTTCCAGCAGCAGCTACAAAAATTCCGTCAAAACTATCAATTGCCTCTTTTTCTATTTGAGAATGGCCTTCTCCTCCATAACTGGCATTAATTATTTGAGCGTTGTTATTATTGGCGAAACTTATAGCCTGAATAGTCGCCCAGGTTGAAATATAATCATTTCCCACTCTTAGCGCCATTATTTTTAATTTATTGTGATAGCTAATCCCGCTAATCCCGGATGAGTTATTGGTTTCAGCCGCTATAATTCCCGCCACCATAGTCCCATGATAGCTTGAATAGGTCGGATTGTCATCTGAATCATAATAGTCCCAACCATGATTTGGGCAACTGGAAGGATTATTATCTTCATCTTGACAACTGGTACCATTCCACAAATTGTTTGCCAAATCAGGATGGTTATACTTTACCCCTGTGTCCATAACAGCAACAATCACTTCACTGGCTCCGACTTCTTCAACGTTCCATGCTTCAGTAGCTGATATGTTTTGTAAATACCATTGATTTTCGCCTGTAAAATAAGGATCATTCGAATCTAACAATAAGCTTTTTTTGTAATTGGGCTCTACTATTTTTACGTCTTTAATTTTTTTATATTTTTCAATCAATTCTTCATTCTTCTCGCTGGATTTTATAAGTATTGCGTTGATCTTCTTTTCAACATCCTGAATGTTGTGCTGACGAATCCCTTCATCCTGTTCCTTGAGTTTTTCGAGGCTTTTTTTTATTATTTCTTCCTTTGTATGTTTTTTGAAATCTATTGATTTTTTTTTAAATTTGACAATGATTTCTCCTTCTACGTAGTCTTTTTTTTCTTCTATTTTACTTATTTTTTTATGCTTTTCTTCCGCCAGCGTTTTTTTGGGGGCTGCATTGGATAAATTAAAAATACAAATACAGAAAAAAAACAAACACCAAATTTTTTTCATATTTTTTATTTTTAGGAATTGAAATTATATTTATAATATAGTAAAATGAATTCAAAGTAAAATTTTAAAATGAAAATTTTGTAACTATACAAACCGTTAAATAAATGCTATAAAAATTAAATAATAAAACTAAACAACAAAAATAAATATTAAAATAATGTCTAAAAAAATAATAAATTTTTTTGTATATATTTTAACCATTGTACTTTTATTTTCGGGAATAAATTTAAATAGTGCTAATGCTGTTTTGTTATGGCGTTATGAAGGGGTTGCTTTTTACGCCTCCATCGGCACTCTGAATGATTCAAAAGTTTATCGATTTGCCAATTATAATACAGGGGCTTATTTATATACCACCAAAGAAAATGAAAAAAATTATATTACTAATTCTTTAAGCCATTTATGGAGATATGAAGGAGTGGCTTTTTATAGTCCTGGGGAGGAAAATGCTGACAGAATTCCGGTTTATCGATTTGCCAATTATAATACAGGGGCTTATTTATACACCGCCAAAGAAAATGAAAAAAATTATATTACCAATTCTTTAAGCCATTTATGGAGATATGAAGGAGTGGGTTTTTACGCTTATGCAACCAAAAAGACTAGTTCAAAACCGTCATATAGATTTGCCAACTTGCATAATGGGGCTTATTTATATACCATTTCAGAGAAGGAGAAGGATTATATTATCAATAATTTGTGTTCAGCAAATTTAGGCCCTGAAATTAGAGTCGGCATTCTTGGGTATGACAAATCCTATTCCAAAGATCATTCCATGAGAATAACCGCCAATAAGGATTATGTTATTAAAGATAAGGACGGTAATAAGATTGCAATTGTAGATAAAGATGAGGAGACAAAAGTTAAATATGACGGCGATGGAGAATTAAGGGTTTATAAAAGCATTTCAGATACTAATTTTGACGAGGATGTTAATTTTGAAGCGGCTGACGGAAACAACACAGATATGATTTTCCATATCGAACCAAAAGGATACGATGATTATCGAGGTAAAATGAGAATTCATTATACCAGCGACTATAAACAAGTCTGGGCGATTAACATAATTCCTTTAGAGCAATACGTTTGGGGGATGGGGGAGATTACCGGCACCGGTCCTATGGAATATAATAAGGTTATGACTGTTAATTTTAGAACCTATGGCTATAAAAAGAAAATTCACGGTATAATTAATCAGGAAAAGGGATTTGATATCGATGTTACGGCTGGAAATCAAATTTATTACGGCTATGACTGGGAAGAGGATCATCCAAGAATCAAAGAGGGAGCCGAAAAGACCTGGGGGGAGATGGTTACCTACAAGGGGGATATTGTCTGGACTCCTTATTCTTCAAGCACCGATGGCAGAACCCGATCCTGGGAAGAGGTTTGGGGAGGAACCAATCATAAATATTGCCAAAGCGTGCCTGATCCTTGGGGCAAAGTTTCCGGGGCCGCCAGTATTCCCGGCAATCACATGGTTGGAGTCTCAGCTACCGGAGCCTTGAATCAAGCCAAAGAAGATGATGAGGATTATGACGATATTTTAGAATATTACTATACTGGGATAAAAATTGAAAAACAGTATTAGGTTATCTTAACTAAAGAGCAGGTTAAATTTTTATAATGACAGTTTTTTTGCATGCGGTGAGCTTAATCAAAAAATTTAAAAACTCAATTTATTTTTATGGATCCAGAAAAATATTTTACATTGTTCCTTTTCTAATTAATAACTTAAGAGATGCCTATTCCTACTTAAAAATAAGCAAGGATTACAAAAAATGGATAAAGCTAAATGAAACTTTTGATAAAAATAAAATAAACGATGAGATTGATAAATTTAAATTTAAGCCTAAATTATCTATTGTCATCCCGGTTTATAATATCCAACCAAAATGGTTAAGATTATGCATAAAATCGATAATGAATCAATTTTATGATAATTGGGAGCTATGTTTATATGATGATGGATCAACCAATTTAGAAACTTTGGAGTATTTAAAGATTCTTAAAAATAAGAAAAATAATAAAATAAAAATAAGTTTTGGTCAGTCAAATAAGCATATTTGTTATGCTTCTAATGAAGCTATAAAAATGGCAACTGGTGATTATGTAGCCTTTCTTGACAATGATGATAAGTTAACAAAGGATGCCTTATTTGAAATAGTTAAACTTTTAAATAAAAACCCATCTCTTGACTTGATTTATAGTGATGAAGATAAAATAGATGAAAATGAAGAAAGATCTAACCCTTTCTTCAAGCCTGACTTCTCTTTAGATTTACTGCTTAGTGTTAATTATATATGTCACTTCCTGGTAATAAGGAAAGATTTAGGAGATAAGGTGAAGTGGTTTCGCCAGGGATTCGAAGGCGCCCAAGATTTTGATCTAATTTTGCGTTGTTTGGATCATAACCCCAAGATTGCACACATTTCGAAAATTTTATACCATTGGAGAATGCTTGAAACCTCCACTTCTCGAAGTATAAAGACTAAAGATTACGCTCATTTATCGGGGATAAACGCTTTAAAAGATTATCTGGAACGATCCGGCATAAAAGGGGAGGTTAAAAGGGGCTATAAAGAAACTAATTATCGTGTAAAATATAGGATCAACAAAAAATATTTAGTGTCTATAATAATACCTTTCAAGGATAAGGTTTGTTTGTTAAGAAATCTTATTAAGAGCATTCTTGAAAAGTCAACTTATGAGAACTATGAAATTTTAATAATTAATAATAATAGTCGAAAAAAACAAACATATCAATTTTTAGATAAGATTAAGTTGAATTCTAGAGTTGAAATTTTAAACTATAATCATGCTTTTAATTATTCTAAACTCAATAATTTTGCAGCAAAAAAAGCAAGAGGAAAATATTTAATTTTCCTAAATAATGATACGTTAATTATTTCTCCAGACTGGATAGAGGAATTACTGAGAAATGCCCAAAGGAGAGAGGTGGGGGCTGTTGGACCAATGCTCCTGTTTAAAGATGGCTCCATTCAGCATGCTGGAGTAATTCTTGGAATTCGTGGCTTTGCTGGTCATATTTTTAGAAAACAATATAGTTTTAACACTTATTATAAGTTAGCCGAATTTCAAAGAAATTATTTAGCTTTAACAGCAGCCTGTTTAATGATTTCAAAAGATAAATTTTTTGAAGTTGACGGCTTTAACGAGGACTTTCACATCTGTGGTGGAGATGTCGATTTATGTCTATCTTTGCATGAAAAGCATTACTTGAATGTTTATAATCCAAAGGTAAAACTATTTCATTTTGAATCCAAGACAAGAGAAAAAATGCCTCCGAAAAATGACGTGCTGATTTCAAAAAAAAGATATAAATACTATCTTGAAAAAGGTGATCCTTTTTACAATAAAAATTTGTCAACTAAAAAAGAAATCCCTAATATTAAGTTTAAATAGCACTAATATTAATTATAATAATGCATTCAAATATTGATTTGATTAAAAAAACTTTAAAAAATAAACAGTTTTTATACTTATTAAATAAATTTTTTTTGAAAAAATTAAATGTATCATTTTTAAACAATGGCTTTAATAAATATATAGAAATTAGCAACCTAATTGACACTATAGATATTACAGAAAAGGAATGGTTGCAAAATCAGAAAATAGTAAATTCCAATTTTTCAGGAAAAGTAAATACTATAAATTGGTTTATACCTTGCTTTGATCATATTTTTTACGGGGGAGTATACACATTATTTAGATTTATTAATTTTTTTGAACAAAAGAAAATTGAAAACAGGATTGTTTTCTATGGAAGCAGTTCAATTAGTTTAGAGGATCAAAAGTCAGCAATTAGAAAAAACTTTCCTAAAATTAATATTAATAATATTTTTTACTTAAAGGATAAAAAGGGCAGTGAGTATTTAGCACAATTAAAAAGACTTCCAAACTGTGATGCCAGTATTTCTTCATTTTGGACTTCTGCCTATTTGAACTTAAAATTTAATAAAACAAAAAGTAAATTTTATTTCGTTCAAGATTTTGAACCGTCTTTTTATCCAGCCAATTCTTATTATGCTTTATCAGAGGCCACTTATCGGTTTGGTTTTAGGGGAATTATTAATACGCCTGGTCTTGCTAAATTTTTAGAAGAAAATTACCAAATGCAAACAAAATCTTTCATACCCCAGATTGATAAGCAGATATACTCAATAGATAAAACTCAGTTTAAGCAAAAGTTTAAACAAATGGATAGTAGGATTAATGTTTTTATCTTTCTTAGGCCTAATCATGAAAGAAATTTAAGCGAAATATTAATGTATACCGCGAAGCTGTTAAAGAAAAAATATAATGATAAAATTAATATTATAACCGCAGGAGACAATTGGAATCATAAAAAATATGGTTTGAAAGATATTATAACAAACTATGGTAAATTAAAAAATCTTAAACAAGTAGCTTCCCTATATAAAAAATCACATATTGGACTTGCGTTTATGAGTACCAAGCATCCCTCTTATCAACCATTTGAATACATGGCTGCCGGATGTTTAACGATTGCCAACATTAATAAATCAAATTTCTGGCTTTTAAAAGAAGGGGATAATTGTGTTCTTTCCGAACCTATTCCTTCTATTTTATCTCAAAAAATTGACAGTGTTATCGAGGACAAAACTTTATATAAGAAGCTAGTTGTTAATGGTATTGAAACTGTCGATAGGTTGGGAGGATGGGAATATGAAATTAAAGACGTTCTAAGATATATCCAGGGCTGAATTTAAACCTTTTTTAATCTCTCTTTTCTTGTTTCTCTTCCTTACTCTCAGTCTTGGAGTCTTTTTCATCTTTACTTTCTTTGCCTTCCGCCTCTTTATCTTCGTCTTTAACTCCTTCAACTTGACTTACATCTTCGCTGATCTCTTCTTCCAGTTCTTCCAATTCTTTTTCGCTTCTTGGCTCTTGAACCATTGCCACTACGTCTTCATCGGAACTCAGGACTTCTACTCCTTCTGGGATATCGAGATCTTTTATGTAAATAATATCATCGAAAGCCTTTAAAACCTCAAGGTTGACAACAATGTGATCCGGCAGATCTTTAGGCAGGCATTTGACGGAAATTTCCTCCAAGCTTTTGATTAAAACAGCATTTAAGTTTTTAACGGCTTCGCAGTTACCGACAAAAGAAATCGGTACCTCGGTTTCGACCTTTTTAGTCATATCCACCTCGTAAAGATCTATGTGAATTAAATCGTGATTGATTTTTCCTAATTGAAGATCTTGGATTATAACATTTCTATCTTTATCTTCCCCTTCGATATTCAAATTAAGAACCGAAGCTTGATGAGATTTTTCCTGAATTAGTTGGGCGGATTTTTTGTCAAAAACCAAATTCAAGCTGTTTTTCAACTTGGGTCCATAAATTACCGCCGGAGTATTGCCTTTATCCCTTAAAGCTTTTACTTTATCTTTTTTATCCCTTAATTTGGCTTTTAAAACTGTTGCCTTGCCGTTTTGAGTCATTGATTAAGCTTAACAATAATAAAAATATTAAATCAATCTAATTCTAGATTTATTAATATGTGAAAATAAATATTTAAGTTAATTTGATGCATCCCTCTTTTTCGATTAATTCATGCATCTCGATTACGTCATCAACATCGATAGCTGTTTTCTTTCGAATTAGCTTTAGATCTTTCTTTTCAAGATCCGTTAACATTCCCACCGCCATTACCCGCATATTATTAATAGAAATATTTGATATTACCGAAGTTTTACAATTTGGGCAAGTTACATGAACAACAATCGTCTCACTGCTGTTATTAATGACGTTAACTTTTGACTGTTCATATTTAGATGAACAACTGGGGCAAACTTCGGGTATTTGAAAAAAAGAATCTTTTTTGTCTCTATTATGATTATTTAAATTTGGCATAAAAGTTCAAATTAAGGCTTAAAAATAACTTATAATTTTTTTATATTAGATTTTTTATGCTCTTTTCTTGGATTAATAATAAACTATTTAGCAAAAAAAGGTCAAGCCGTTCAGCGGTGAAATTTGTTGTGGACATTTTTTAGCATTCGATTGGTTACGTGGGTATAAACCTGGGTTGTGTTGATGCTGGCATGACCGAGCATTTCTTGAACGCTTCTTAGATCGGCTCCTGACTGGAGTAGGGTAGTGGCAAAAGAATGCCTTAAAGTGTGAGCGGAAACTTTTTTATTGATTCCGGCTAAACCGGCCTCTTTAGAAATCATTGAGGAAATATAATTTCTGGAAAGACGTCGCTTCTCCTGGTTTAGAATATCGCTGTTTTTTTTGTAATTAATAAAGAGGGGAGAGTAGGCGTCTTTTCTTTTATTTAAATAATTTTTTAAAATCTGCACTGCCCTATCGGTTAAAAAAACGGGTCTGACTTTTCCGCCCTTACCCCTGACAAAAAATTCCCTTGATTTTAAATTGATGTCTTTTCGATTTAAGGCGCAAAGTTCGCTGATTCTGAGTCCGGTGGAATATAAAAGCTCGATTATGGCTTTATTTCTAAATCCAATCAAATCATTGCCTATGTTTTTTATTAATTGATCCACTTCTTTTTTACTTAGAAAGGAGACTTGGCGGTCTTTTTTGCGGGCCAAATCGATTTTTAAGGGGTCAAGCGATTTTATGTTCTCTTTGTTTAAATATTTCAAAAACGATCTAATAACGATCAGATAATAATTCTGTGTATCCGCATCCAACTCTTTTCTGGATAAAATCAATCTGAAATCATTAATCAAATCCAAATTTATCTCTTCCACCTTGATTGTTTGGTTTTTAGTCAGAAATTTCTTAAATTCACTCAAACAATGACGATATTGAGTTTCGGTTCTTTTTGAGAAGTGTTTGGCGATTATAATCCATTGAAGGAATTTTTTAATGGCAATATTAATTTCCATGATTAGTTTTGTTTTTAAAAAAATGACTTAGAAGCAAAGCAAATCAATACTTGAATTTTTATTTTTATATGATTTAAAGGTAATTTTGCCTTGATAATTTTTAAAAATCGAGCTACGGGCTTTTTGAGACCTTTTGGCTTATTTAAGCCAAATTTAATCATCCTTCCTGTTTTTTTAAAAAATTATCTGTTATATTACTTTAAATAATAACTTTACAATTGATTAAAATCAAATGAGTAGGGAAGGGGAAAAAGCAGAATCAACATGTCCTAAGTGTGGAAAAAAATGTAATCAATATTCAATGATTCATTATGAAGATAGCTTATTATGTGCATCTTGTACAAAGGAAAGCCAGGAAAATGCAAAGAAAGAATATTGTAAGAAATGTAATAAATTTTCTAAAAAAGTTTCTATGGTTATCAAGGATGAAAGCTTATATTGCCCTGGATGTTATAAGGAAGAGAAAGAGGAAGAGAAAAAGAAAGAAAGTAAAAACCGGCCTAACTTAACATAACTTACATTATGTTAAGTTAGATTAATCTTTTAACCACTCCTCCAGCCCCTCGCCTTTTTTTATCCCCTGCTTTTATATGACTATTTTTTGGATTGTTGATAATCCTTAATTGCCTTTTGTAAAGCATCGGCCGCCAAATTGGAACAATGCATTTTTTCCGGCGGCAGACCGTCCAATTGTTTGGCTACCATCTGATTGGTGATTTTTTGAGCCTGCTGTAAGCTTTTGCCTTTGGCCAACTCGGTGATCATACTGGAAGTAGCGATAGCCGAACCGCAGCCTAAAGTTTGAAATTTAATCTCATTTATAATCTCTTTGTCTTTATTTTTTTTAACTTTGATATAAAGCTTCATTACGTCTCCGCAGACAGGATTGCCCACCGGCCCTACTCCGTCAGGATTTTTTATTTCGCCCAAATTTCTCGGATGCATAAAATGATCCATTACTTTTTTTGAGTACATATTTTAAAAGTTTAAAAATTAATTCCTTTTGAGGTTTTCCGCAATTTTTCAACCACCAGTTTTAACTTTTCGACCGTATAGTCCAAATCCTTTTTAGTGATATTTTCGCCGAGACTGAATCGGATGCTGCCATGAGCGGTTAAATGATCGTTGCCGATAGCCAGTTGAACATGAGAGGGATCAAGACTATTGGAGGAACAAGCGGAGCCGGTTGAAACACAGATATTATAATTGGAAAGCAGCAGTACTATACTCTCCCCTTCTATCCCCTTGAAACTTATATTTAGATTATTGGGCGATCTCTTTTTTAAATCGCCGTTAATTTTAATTTTCGGGATTTCGCGGCTGATTTTTTTTAGCAGATAATCTCTTAATTTGATTGTTTTAGCCACTCTCTCTTTTTTTCCTTTTCCGGCCAGCGAGACAGCCTCCCCTATTCCCACAATGCCGCTCACATTATAAGTTCCGGATCTTAAATTCCTCTCCTGGCCGCCGCCGTCGATTATTGCCTCAATCAAGGTGCCTTTTTTGATAATTAGGGCGCCGACTCCTTTGGGTGCGTAGATTTTATGACCGGAGAGGCTTAATAAGTCAAGCTTGTTTTTTGGGAAATTACAATCAAAATAATTAATAGCCTGGACCGCATCTGAATGAAAATATAAAGGCAGATCGACTTTGGGATTTCGCTTTTTTTTAATTTTATTCAAATAGGCCCCGATTTCTTCTATGGGCTGAACGGTTCCTATTTCGTTATTTACAAACATTACCGAAACCAAAACCGTATTTTGCTTTACGGCTTTTTTCAGTTCATCTATTTTGATTAGGCCTTTTGAATCAACATCAATATAGCTTATTTCTATTTTATCGGCAAAATTTTGTTGAAGGGCTTTCAAAGTATCCAAAACACAATGATGTTCAATGGTTGAACTTATAAAATGCAGTTTTTTGTTTTTATATTTATTTAAACCGGCTAATTTTAAAAACAGCCCTTTAATCGCCAGGTTGTTGCTCTCGGTTGCTCCACTGGTGAAAATCACTTCCTCGTCTTTACAACGAAGTGTCTTGGCAATCTTTTTTTTGGCTTTTTGAACGGCTTGAGCCGCCTCTTGACCTAAATTGTGAATTGAAGAAGCATTGCCGTATTTTTGATCAAAATAGGGCAGAACTTTTTTTAAAACTTCCTTATTGACCGGAGTGGTGGCCGAATTATCTAAATAAATTAATTTTTTTTTTGCTGTCATAAACTAGGATTAAAAATTTTAATTTTGGACTTGACCTTTTCTTTAACGTTTTTTCTAACATCGTTCATAATATCTCTTGGATCTTGCATTCTACAATCTTTCTCAAAAAGTGTACAGAGTTTGTTGATATAAGCGATTCTTAAATCGGTATCCACGTTGAAACAACGAATACCATATTGAACGGCTTTTTCGACCTTATACTGAGACCAGTCAGAGGACCCATGTAAAATTAGCGGTATTCTAACTTTTTTTTTGATTTCTTCCAACCGCGGCCAGTCAGGGGTGGATCTTTCCTTTTGATGGCCATGGGCGTTGCCTATCGCGACCGCGAGGCTGTCGATACCCGTTTTCTTAACAAAATCTTCAGCTTTTTCAGGATCAGTCATAAATCGATCCCAAATTTCCTTTTCCGTGGTTTCGCCGTTATTAATTTTATTAATAAGATGTTCGCCTAAATAAGGAACCGTTCCCAATTCTCCCTGAACCGAAACTTTAAATCGATGGGCATATTCCACTACCCGTCTGGTCAAATTTTGATTTTCTTCATAAGATAAGCCGGATCCATCGATCATAACCGAAGTAAAACCCAGTTGAATGGCTTTTTTACAAATTTTAAAACTTTTTCCATGATCTAAATGCAGGGCGATCTTATTTTTATTTGATCGATTCTCAATAACGTTTCTTGCCAGCGTGGCGATTTCATGATCCCCGGCGTAATTTAAACTTTTTTGAGTAATTTGAACTACCGCCGGCATTTTCAAATCAGAAGCAGCTTCCACTACAGCTTTAATTGTTTCCAGG
>WJJX01000005.1 GCA_014729445.1 Candidatus Moraniibacteriota bacterium
CTGGCAATAATCTTTCCGTTAATCGCCGCTTGTAATTTTACCATAAAACTCTGCTTGGGAAGAGAATCTTTGAGTTTCTTTAAAATATTTCTGGCGATTCGCGGTGCGTTTTCTTTGGGAATTATTCTGGAAAATTCTTCTTTTAATTCTTCGGCGACCAAAATATCCAATTTCACCAAATCGTTTTCTCTAAAATTCAAGAATTCGTAATTAATCGAGGCATAACCTTTGGAGGCGCTTTTAATTTCATCATGCAAATTGGTAATAATTTCCTGCAAAGGCAGTTCATAGGTCAAAATAAGTCTGTTTTGGTCTAAATAAGAGGTGCTTTTATAAATAGAACGTTTTTTGGACAAAAGCTCCATAAGCGCCCCCATAAAAGGAGAGGTTGTTATTACTTCCAGCCTTACAAAAGGCTCTAAAATCGACTCGATTTTTGAAGGTTCGGGTAAATCCTGCGGAGAGTTGATCGTTAAAAGATTATCCTGATCCAAATCTTTAGGATCGAATCCTCGGGTGTTTCTTAATTTTATTTTGAATTCAACGCTTGGAACGGTAAAAACCAGATCCATATCAAACTCTCTTTTTAGCCTTTCTTGCATAATTTCCAAATGAAGCAGGCCCAAAAACCCTCCTCTAAATCCTCTGCCCAAAGCTTTGGAGCTCTCGGGATAAAATTCAAAAGAAGCATCGTTTAGGGAGAGTTTTTCCAGGGCGTCGCGCAATTGATTATATTTTTCTCCATCTCTGGGATAAAAACTGGCAAAAACGATCGGTTTTATTTTTTTATAACCTGCCAAAGGCTGAGTTACAGCTTTTTTAGAGTTTTCCACAATAGTATCCCCAACCCGGCATTCTCCAACATCCTTTAATCCGGTCGCGATATAACCGATTTGTCCCGCCTTTAGTTCAGGCTGTTTAATTAAGGCGGGCCTAAAAACACCCAATTCGAGAATTTCCGCTTCCCTTGCGGCGCCTTTCATAAACACTTCGTCTCTGTCTTTAAAGGTTCCTTCAACCATTCGAACATAAGCCACTACCCCTTTGTAAGAATCATAAAAAGAATCAAAAATTAAAGCTTGAGCATTTTTGGCCTCATCTCCCAAAGGCGCTGGAACTTTATTCACAACGGTTTTTAAAACCCCCAAGACTCCTTCCCCGGTTTTGGCTGAAACCTTCAAAATATCCTCCTTTTTTCCGCCGATAAGTTCTTGAATCGCGTTTTGAGTTTCAAGGACATTTGCGTTTGGCAAATCAATTTTATTGATTACCGGAATTATGGTAAGCTCCTGCTCCATTGCCAGATATAAATTAGCCAAGGTTTGAGCTTGGATTCCCTGGGTGGCATCGACTAGCAAAATTGCTCCTTCCACCGCGGCCAAACTCCTTGAAACCTCGTAGTGAAAATCAACATGACCGGGAGTATCGATTAAATTCAACATCCATTTGGTGTTTTTATATTCAAAGTCCATTCGAACGGGCTGAAGCTTAATAGTAATGCCGCGTTCCTGTTCCAAGTCCATCTGATCCAAGGTTTGTTCTTTAAGCTCTCTTTTGCTCAAGGTTTGCGTGAATTCCATCATTCGATCGCAAAGAGTCGATTTCCCGTGATCGATATGGGCGATAATACAAAAATTTCTGATATTTGACTGCATAATTGTTTTTTATTATTCAGATCTTTACCTTTTCGTACAGTCTGATTCTTTTTATAAAAAATTAATCTCAAAGTATACTAAATTTAACAAAAATATAAAAAATTGGAAGTGACGGGGGTTCGGAGCTTTCTTTTTTTGACAAATATACAATAATATGTTATACTTTCGAATTAAAAAATTAATTTTTCTTAAGTATTCATTATGTTAACAAAACTATTTAAGCGAAAAGGATTCAGCGTGTTAGGCGCGGTTGTTTTTTTGAGCGCCTTAGTCTTTTCTATAACCTCTTATGTAAGAGCGGGAGATGATCATGTTATCTACGTGAGCCGAAACGTTAACGGAGGCGAAAGAACCGGAGAAAAAGACAATCCCTTTGAAAGCATCCAGAGGGCTATTGACAAAGCTTACAATGAGGATAAAGACGTAATTATCCTGCCCGGCTATTATTTTCAAAGCGATCTAACAATTAAGGAGGGGGTTTCCGTAGACGGAATTGATCCCCAAAAAACATATGTCTCGGCAAGGAACACCGATGACACTGTCTTTAAAATGGAGCATAAAACCGAATTGTTGAATATAAGCGTAATGGAAGGGGAAAGAGGCGTTTTGATTAAAGAAGATGCAAGAGCGTTAATCTGGAACTGCAGAGTCACTAAAAACGAAAAAGACGGGATTAAAATTAAAAAGGCCGATGTCAAAGACAAGAAAAAAGTGACCATTTCGGAGTCGGTAATTGATTTTAACGGTTGGAACGGAATCTATAGTGAAAAAAGAGCGTTTTATTTAAAAAACAATTTAATCTATCACAACGACGGCGACGGAGCCGAAATCGCCAAAAAATCAAAAGGTTATATCGAAGACACCGATTTCAAAAAAAATGACGGCGTCGGCTTAAAGCTTACAATTGACGAAAGCGAAATCGGAATAGAGGATTGTAACTTTAAAAATAATGAAAAGAGCGGACTGGAGGTAAGATCCAAAGGAGACTCGGGTTATATCGGCCTTGAAGAGGACAATAAAATTAAGGATAATGAGGATTATGGAATAAGTAGAATCAATGAGGATTGTGACTGCGAAGAGAATTATTGGAATGAAAGGCTTTTTATCGACGATGACACCGATTTTGACGACAACGAAGACGGCGATATCTCTAGAATTTTTTCCACCGAAGATTAAATTACCAAAGTCTCAATCCGTTTTGAATTTTTCTCTCGGGCTTGGCTAGGACCACCTTTGAATTATTAGCCCCGGTGTACATTCCAAGAATCAAACATTGTGAAATTACCTTGCCTACTTGTTTGGGCTTTAAATTTATAACACCAAAAACCTGCTTGCCAACAAGGTCTTCCTTTTTATAGATCTCTGTTATCTGTGAAGTCGATTTTTTTATCCCGATTTTGGGGCCAAAGTCCACCTGCAGAATGTAAGCGGGTTTTTTGGCGTTTGGTAAATGCTTAGCCGAGACAACGGTTCCGCTATAAATTTTTATTTTTAAAAAATCGGTGTATTCTATCATTATATAAATAATAAAGTTGATTAAGATTAAAATTAAATCACATTAATTATGCAAATAAAAGTCGCAACCAATAATAACATTAAAGTTCTGGCGGTAAAAGAGACAATCAAAGATTATCCAGTATTTAAAGAGGCGGTTGTCTCTAAAAAAAATATTTCTTCAGGCGTTAGCAATCAGCCCAAATCAATGGAGGAAACAATTCAAGGAGCCGTTAATAGAGCCAGCAAAGTTTATAAAAACTGTACCTACTCCTTCGGTCTTGAATCCGGTTTAATGAAAGTCCCTCAGACCAAAAGCGGTTATATGAATATCTGTGCTTGTGTCATCTTTGACGGTAGAAAACATCATCTCGGCCTGGGTTCCGCCTTCGAATATCCGATTGAAGTTACTCGGTTAGTGTTTAATGAAGGATTGGATATTAATCAGGCCTTTTATAAAACCGGTTTAACGCAAAATCCCGAGATCGGTTCCCACAAAGGAGCGATTGGTATTTTAACCAACGGCAGAGTAAATAGAAAAGATCTTTCCGTTCAGGCTATTAAAATGGCTTTGATTCATCTTGAATTTAAGGCGTTATATTCGATAAATTAGGTTTAAAAAGGTATGTTTAATTCAAAAAAACCCTACAACCGGCTGCCTTTATTACCGCCCAGAGTCAATTTTGACGATGTTAAATTACTCAAATTGGTTAATCGGGCCAATATGGCGCTTTCCGAACTTAACGGTTCTTCAAGATTATTACCTGATCAATTTCTATTAATTTCACCGCTTGTGATCAAGGAAGGAGTGGCCAGCAACAAGATTGAAAATATCAACACCACGGTCAAGAATGTTTTCAAAGCCGAAGCGCTGTATGATCTTGAAAAAGAGAGCGGTTACGCCGAAAAGGAAACCTTAAATTACAGAAAAGCGATTAAATACGGCGCCAGGCAAATTAAAAAAAACAAAGCTTTAACCATTGAAGATATCTTAAAAATTCAATCTTTTATCGAACCGAAAAAAGCCGGGATTAGAAACACCCGGGTGAGTATTGTGAACAATTTGACCGAGAAAACAATTTATACTCCACCCCAAGGCTATGCTTTAATTCTAAAAAAACTCAAAAATTTTCAAATTTATTTTAACAATCAGGATTTTAGAAAAGTTGATCCATTAATAAAATTGGCGGTGCTTCACTATCAATTCGAGGCAATTCATCCCTTCCGGGACGGGAACGGCAGGACGGGTCGCATTCTTGCCGTGCTGTACCTTGTGATGGTTAAACGTTTGGATTTACCGATTCTCTTTTTAAGCGGTTACATTTTAAAACACAGAAGCCAGTACTATAATTGTCTTAAAGCCGTAACCAAGAGCAAAAAATGGTTGAAGATGACAGAATTTTTCTTAAAGGCCGTTATTTTTCAAGCCCGCCAAAGCACAAAGGACATTCTAAGAATAAAAAGATTAATGCAAAAATATAAAAATCTGGATACGACCAAGCGTAATTCTTTTTTTTCGCCCCAACTTTTGGATTATCTTTTTTCCAGCCCCTTCTACACTCAAAAAACAATGCAGAAAAAGTTAAAAATTCATCGAAACACCGCCTCCAAATATTTTAATTATCTGGAAGAGCTTAAAATCGTTAAAAAATTCAAATATAAAAAATATAATGTTTACTATAACCAGGAATTCCTCGAGATCCTAAGTCCAAAGATGAACAATTACTAAATTATAATCCTTCCTCCTGCAGCTCCTTGATTAAGGATTTCTGTTTGCGGGTTAATTTTTTAGGAGCGGTTATTTGAATTTTGATCATTAAATCCCCGCGGCCATAACCGCGAAGTTTTTTTATTCCCTCGCCTCTTAATCTAAAAATTTTGCCGCTTGAAGTTCCGGCTGGAATTTTTATTTTGATCGGATCTTTAAGGGTGGGAATTTTGATTTTGTCTCCCAATGTGGCGGTTGAAAAAGGTATTTTTACCGTATGCCAAATATTATCGCCCCTTCTTTCAAATTCGGGATGATCTTTAACATGAATTGTTACGTACAAATCGCCGGCCGGACCCCCGTTTTCTCCCGGTTCGCCGGCGCTGTCGACACTTAAAGTCTGACCGCTTTTGATACCGCCTGGAACGGTGACCTTGATTTTGACCTTGTCTTTAATTAAGCCTTCTCCTTTACACTTGGGGCATTTTTCTTTTGGAATTTTTCCTTTACCTTGACACTCCTTACAGGTGGTTTTTGTAACAAAGGTTCCAAGAATCGTTCTTCGTTGGCTTTTTATCTCACCCACACCTTTACAAGTTTCGCATTCTTTCAGGTCGGTTTTTGACTTGGCGCCGCTGCCCTGACATTGATCGCATTTTATTTTTTTAAATAGTTCAATTTCTTTATTGGCTCCGTTGGCCATTTCTTCGAAGGTTATTTCCAAATCAACGCCAATATCGCGCCCTCTTCTTTTATTCGAAGAACCTCGGGTTCCGGTAAAAGCAGAGAAAACATCCTCAAAAACATCTCCAAAGTTGGATCCTCCGAAATTAAATTCGAAACCGTCCTGACCGCCGCCGAAATCGAATCCGGGAAAACCCTGGCCGAATCCGGAACTTCTAAAACCGCCTTGATCTTGGTTAAAGCTGTCGCCGAACTGATCATATTGCGCTCTTTTTTCTTTATTGGATAAAATTTGATAAGCCTGGTTAATTTCTTTAAATTTTTCGGCATCGCCCTCTTTTTTATCCGGATGATACTTATGAGCCAGTCTTCGATAGGCCTTTTTTATTTCTTCATCACTGGCGTTTTTTTCAATTCCTAAAATTTTGTAATAGTCCTTTGCCATAATTATTTAATAAATGAATATTCTTCTGCTTAAAATTTAGCTTAGGAACCCGCGCGCCGCGCGGGTTCCTAAAGTTTAAAATCTTTATATTCGGCCGGTCTCAAATACTAAGCCGGATTCTCTTAAAGCCGGCTTATTTTTTATCCTTATCCACCTCGGCATCGCTTACTCCGTCATCCTCATCTTTCTTGGCATCTTTGTCTTTTTCTTCTTTAGAAGCCTCGGTTTTTTCATCTTTTGGTTTGTCTTTGGCCTCGCCTTCCTGGGCGGCTTTATAAAGCTCCTGACCGATTTTTGCAGCTTCTGCATTTAATTCTTCCAGGCTTTTTTTGATGGCTTCCAGGTCGTCGCCTTCCAATAGCTTTTTTAAGGCCTCGATTTTTTCCTGGACCGGTTTTTTCTTGTCTTCGCTGACCTTTTTGCCGGCGTCCTTTAACGATTTTTCTATAGTGAAAATTGTGCTTTCGGCCAAATTTTTAGTTTCGATTAATTCCTTTTTCTTTTTATCCTCCTTTGCATGTTTTTCGGCTTCTTTTTTCATCTTTTCGATTTCCTCCTCCGACAAACCACTTGAAGCCTCGATTCTAATCGATTGTTCCTTACTTGTAGCTTTATCTTTGGCGCTGACATTTAAAATCCCATTGGCGTCGATATCAAATTTAACTTCGATTTGAGGGACTCCTCTTGGGGCCGGCGGGATACCGTCCAAGTGAAATTTGCCCAAAGTTTTATTATCGGACGCCATTGAACGTTCTCCCTGAAGCACATGAATTTCAACCGAAGGCTGATTATCGCTCGCCGTCGAAAAGATCTGTTCTTTGGAAGCCGGAATAGTGGTGTTTTTTTCAATCAAAGGAGTCATGACTCCTCCTAAAGTTTCGATGCCCAGAGTTAACGGTGTCACATCCAGCAGCAAAACGTCTTTAACATCGCCCCTAAGCACTCCGCCTTGAACTGCGGCGCCTAAAGCTACTACTTCATCCGGGTTTACGGAAGCATTGGGTTTTTTGCCAAAAAACTCTTCCACTTTTTTCTGCACCAACGGCATTCGAGTCTGTCCGCCCACCATAATGACTTCGTTGATATCGCCTGCTTTTAAGGAGGCGTCTTTTAAAGCTTGTTCGCAAGGTTTAATGGTCGATTGGACCAAATCATCCACAAGTTCTTCCAATTTGGATCTTTTTAAGGTCATAACCAAGTGTTTTGGTCCGTCGTCGCTGGTGGTTATAAAAGGTTGGTTAATTTCGGTCTCTGAAGAAGTAGAAAGTTCGATTTTTGCTTTTTCAGCCGCTTCCTTAATTCTTTGAAGCGCCATTTGATCTTTGCTCAAATCAATTCCCTCCTGCTTTTTAAATTCCTCGACAATCCAATTCATAATTTTAGTATCAAAATCGTCTCCACCCAGATGAGTGTCTCCATTGGTGGATTTTACTTCGATAGATTTTTCCGTTTCACCGCCGACTTCCAGAATGGAAATATCGAAAGTTCCTCCTCCCAAGTCATAAACGGCGATTTTCTGATCTTTGGTTTTATTAAAACCGTAAGCCAAAGCCGCGGCTGTGGGTTCGTTAATGATTCGCTCGACTTCCAATCCGGCGATTTTGCCGGCATCTTTAGTTGCTTTTCTCTGAGAATCGTCAAAATAAGCCGGAACTGTAATCACTGCTTTTTCGATCTTTTCGCCCAATTTATCTTCGGCATCGGCTTTCAATTTTTGAAGCACCATTGCCGAAATTTCAGCCGGTCTTTTCCATTCGTCGCCTAGCTTGATTTCAACGCCGCCTTCTTTGGATCCTCTTATTTCATAGGACAGCAATTTCTTGTCGGCTTGAACTTTTTCGTCTTCAAATTTTCTGCCGATCAACCTTTTTGCTGAAGAAATCGTGTTTTTCGGATTGGTTACCGCTTGTCTTTTGGCCAAAAGGCCCACCAGTCTTTCACCGGCTTTATTAACGGCCACCATAGAAGGAGTAGTTCTATTTCCTTCTTTATTTTCGACAATCTCGGGTTTGTCTCCTTCCATAATAGCCATACATGAATTTGTAGTACCTAAATCGATTCCTAATATTTTACTCATAGTTTTTTTTTAAAAATTAACAATTAATAATTTAATATCTTAAAAATTTTAAAAATACTCTAAAGTCATCATTTGCCGACCTTTACTTTTGCCGCTCTTATGATTTTATCTTTAAATCTATAACCTCTGGACAGCACTTGAACCACTTTTCCTTTTTTTTCCTTTTCTTTGACTTTTATCTCCTCAATGCATTCATGCTTGTTTGGATCGAATTCCTGATGCAGGGAATCAACTTCCTGAATGCCAAGATTTTCCAGCAAATCCTCGAATTGCTTTTTTATATAAAAAATGCCTTCAACCCAAGGTTTTGCTTGATCCTCTTTGGGGACATGATCTATCGCCAAATTAAAATTATCCAAAATAGGCAAAATGGAAAGAATAATTTCATTACGGGCGTTTTCCTCCCCCTGCTTCATTTCTTGCGCTGTTTTTCTTTTGTAGTTTTCGTAATCGGCTTTGCAGCGTTTCCAGCCTTCCAAATAGTCTCTGTTGGAAAGATCGCTTAAATATTTTTCAATAGGCTCTCTGGAATAAGTTAATAGATCCATCTTCAAAGCTTCTTTGGGATCAACCCATTTATATTCGACGTGTTCTTCATCAAGAATCACTTTGTCGGTGTTGCTTTGGGCAATTACATCAATTAAAACAAAATGAACATCCGGTTCTCTAAATTCCTTTGGATTAAAAACCGATTTCACATTTTTAATCTCCTTAACTTTTATTTCCAGTCCGGTTTCCTCTTTGATTTCCCTTTTTATGGCATCTTCTATGGAC
>WJJX01000070.1 GCA_014729445.1 Candidatus Moraniibacteriota bacterium
CATCGCTCCTTATGACATGTTGATCGGCAAAGCTGAGAAAATTTTCAAAGAACGCGACGAAAAGTTGGAAAATGCCAGACAAAAAAGAAAAGAAAATTATCGTAAAAAGTACAAAGAAACAGCATAGCAGGTTTTCCGACCGAATCCCCTTTCGTAAGATCAGAAGGGGTGAGGTCGGAAAACAAACTGTAAAATATATAGCTTATTTTATTTGATCATTTTGTCCGATTTCCCTTGAACCTAAACATTCAGAGCAGCCTTGGTAACCAGGCGCGGATATTAAAAGATTGGGGCAGATTGAAAGAGGCAATGGACTTGCATAAACAAGAGGAGAAGATTTGTAGAGAGCTGAAAAATTTAAATGGATTAGCAACTTCTCTTGCTAATCAGGCACTATTATTATCGCAAAAAATGGGAAAATATAAAGAAGCTTTGCCTTTGGCAGAAGAAGCGGTGAGAATATTTAAAAAGGTAAATCCATCTATGGTTCAAAAAGGGGAACAAATTTTGAATTTTGTTAAGAGTAATTTATAAGACTATCAAAAACCACCGTTTATGAGACACATTTCACTTTCCGCAAAAATAGATTTTTTATGTATTTAATTGTGTCTCATTTCCCGTCTTAAAATCAAAATCTCAAAACATATTATTTTTGCCTTTTTGAGACGATAACAATAAATAACTTTTTTTATTCATCAAGTTATTCATGGAATTAGTTATAAATTTATTATTTTTCTAGTTGTATCTCTATAATTTATAATATCTATGGTTGGTAACATTAAAGTTATCCATTTAATTGCTAGATAAATAAAGGGTAAAAATATGAGGTACACTACATATTATAAGCAACTCTTTGGTGGAATGAGTTTGTTTTTGTGGGGAAATTTGACTCAGACTAATTATTTATTATGGATAAAAAATGTTACTGAATATTTATTTAGTGTGGACAAGGAACCAGAGCTAATTGCCGAGTGGGATACTTTGGATAATAAGTCAGATGCTCTTGAGATTGAGCAACAAGAGACTTCTCCACCGGATAAGGGGGTTATAATACCATTTTCGGGGGATGATACTAAACATTCTATTACTTCGAAAAGAAAGAAAGATTATCAAAATATTAACACAGATTCAGTAAGTTTCGAGGAATTTCTGAAAAGAATTGCTATACGATTTGAATGGTTAGCAAAGCTAAAAACGGGTAAGCTGCCCTCTAAAGATGAAATAATTTTGACTAAATTAAATGCAAAGAGGTTATCAGAAAATGAAATAATGAATTTTATTAACCAAGGAATTAATTGTCTTAATTCTTCTGAAAATTATTACACCCATGATCGTTATCATGCGTGGCTCAGAAACACCTCAAATTATTTTCAAAAGATATTACCAGATTCTGGTTTATCAGCTGAATGGTTATCCTTACCTGCAATAACACATTATTATGTTGACGATAATTCTAGTCCCTGTTTTTGGAGTGGGGATAGATCTAAAATTTTACAAACCTTGGAATGGAGATTTTTCTGGTTAGGTAATATTTTTAATTTAAACTCATGTGATCTAATAGATAAATTAGAACCATACATAATGAATAACAAACTTATACGTATTAATACTCCCTCCCTATTCGATATGATTTCTAAGAAACCGGTACAAATATGGAAAGAAGCGTTAATTGTTTTAGCAGTCAAGTTTGTTGATGAAGCAAAGAAATATAATGAGGAAAGGAAGAATTATTTTATAAAAGCAAGTAAATGCTATATCGATAAACATTTAAAGATTATTGATGGGGAACGATTATTGTCCAATTATTATACCCAATGTTCTCTTCAGGGCACAAGAGAAATTCATGAAAAAGCAAATAAAAAATTAGAGGAGATGAAAAAAACTCGATAATTTTGAAAGCCACACCTGGGGTAGTACTATAAGTAAAATTTTTGGCCAATCCCAATATTGTTTAACTATTATTGATAAATTTAAAAATACACAATTTTACAGCGAATAATTCCCTATTTCTCTAAAACAGGCGCTAAAGTTAATATTTTATGTTACTTAATCTGTGTATCTTTCCCGATTAATCAGACCTTAAATCTGTTTTCCTCCATAAATATTCGACCTTAACTTTGATCTTTTTGCTTAATAATAATGACCCTTAAAATAAGTTTTAAGGTTTTTAATTTAATAAATACAGTTGTTTAATTAGTGTTATTACAACAACCTTAAATATAAATTTTAGCGACCTTGAAAATAAATGATATATTTAAAGGGTGGATTTATAGTAAAGAAAAAAAGTGTTCCGGAATGTAATATAATCTACCATAGCTATAGTGGACTACCAAAACCAAAATTGGAGGTGACATTAATATAATAAAAATTTTTTCTTTTCGCAACAATAAAAATAGCTGAGATAGTTGAATTCCTGTTAATTTATTATTAAAGGACTAGACTATCATAATGAAGAATTAAAGATTGAAAATTGTTTTATTAAAATTAACCGAGGGCGTCAAAAACGCGTCCCAATATTAAAGGAGAGAAAAGCATGATTAAAGTATTAAATGATTGTGAAATTAGTATTTCGGGTGAGATTTTTGATCTTGAATTTTGTTGTTCTTATACACC
>WJJX01000006.1 GCA_014729445.1 Candidatus Moraniibacteriota bacterium
AATTGACGTCGATGTCGGTTCGACATTGTTTAATTCCCTGATTAATCATCAGTTTGATCGATTTCTCAATTCTCTTGTAATAAATCCGATAATCCAGCCTTTTGTAAAATTTCCATTTTTCCTCCATTGTAGCATTGGCTAAACGAATGTTGTTTTTTTCAACGGTAAAAGCTTTGTCAAAATGAGCGTGGCAATTAACAAAACCTCCTCTTTTTTGGATTTCTTTTTTTAATTTTTCGATAACCCAGAATTCCTGACGCATATTTTTTTAGTTTTTTAATAATTAGCTAAAATAAAGTTCCGATAAGCGATTATTTTAATTTTCAAAAACACTGCAAGCCATACAGTGGATTCCGCCGCCGCTTTTGAAAAATTCACTGACGTTAATGGCAAAAACCTGCTTTCCTTTTTGTTTTAAAATATCGATCATATTTTGATTATTTTTTTGAACTACCGCGCTGTTTTGTGAAATTATGCTGTTGGCGGCAAAATTGAAAGCTTCCTTTTCTTTGATTACAACCGGATTGGGACAGATTGTTTTTATTTTTTGGATCGAAGAGGAAGTAAAAGCCTGGGGATAGAAAGCGACACTTTTTTCATCGATTGGCAACAGACAAGTGTCTAGGTGATAAAATTTTGGATCCTTTAACTTGAGATTAATAACTTCGCAATTCAGATGTTTTTGAATTTCTCTTGAGGCTTTTAAATTGGTTCTAAAGCCGATTCCGAGTAAAACTTTGTCGCCGTAGGTTAGCCCGTCTCCGCCTTCGAAAAAGCTTTCCTCGGAAAGCTCGACTATTTTTAAATAGTTTTTCTTTTTTAATCTTTGAATAAAAAAGCGCTTTTCTTTTTGCCTTTCTTTATGTTTAAAGTTACTTAAAACAAAGGTCTTTTTTCTAAGCAGGCCGGCATCGGTAGTAAAAACCATATCCGGATTTTCTTTTTGGGGTTTAATTTCCTCAATGTTGATGTTTAGGCTGTCCAAAGTTTCGGCCAATCTTTGCCATTGAATTTGAGCTCTTGCCCGATTGATAGCTATTCTTCGATTCATCCAGGGATTGATCGAATACTTGATCGAAAAATACTTTGGATTACACATTAGAACTTTTTTGATGATCTTCATTTTGAATTTTTTTATATTTTTAAATTGGTTTGAATTTATTTTAAGGCTTCGTTTAATTCATTTCTTGAAGCGATCGCGGCTTTTCTGATTTCTTTTTCAAAACCTTGATCAGATTTTAAGTCTTTATTTAAGAAAGAGGCGGTGATTCCTCTGGCCGAATTAACAATGACTCCCCGACCGTTTTGATCGATTCCGGCCACTGCGTCTTTGGCGGCTGCGCCCTGGGCGCCATAGCCCGGAACTAAAAACCAGGTTTTGGGCATTAATTTTCTTGCGATTTTAGCTTCTTTAGGGTAGGTGGCTCCAATTACGGCTCCCAGATTTTGATAGCCTTTTTCTCCGATGGCCTCCTCGCCTTTTTGGTTCACAAATTCGGCAATTTTTTCCCAAACCGGTTGACCGTTTTCGAGTTTAAAATTTTCGATTTCGCTGTTGGGTTTAAACGAGGTTTTAACTACCGCAAAAACGGCTTTTTGATTCTCGATGATTTTTTCGATAAAAGGATCCAGGCAGGCGCTGCCGATGGAAATATTCAAAGTTACGGCATCGACGTTTAATTGGCTTTCCAAGCTTGATTGATCGAGGGTTTCGATTTTGCCTAAATAGGTATTGCTATAAGCGAGGGCAGTGTCTCCACCGTCGCCTCTTTTGACGTCGGCTAAAACCATTAGGTCCTTTTTCTGGGCGTATTTAATGGTTTCTTCAAAAGCGTAAAGGCCAAAAGATCCGTATTGTTCATAAAAAGCGATTTGAGGTTTGACGCAAACCGCAATATCAAAAATATTATCGATTACTTTCTGGTTGAATTCCAAAATGCATCTGGCAGCGGCTTCTATTTTATTGGGATAAGCGTTTTGAAATTCCTGTTTTAAAATCCGAGGCAAATATTTTATCTGCGGATCCAAACCAACACATAGAATGGAATTTTTGTTTTTGATATTTTGGATCAGTTTGTCGACAAAAGTCTTTGGCATAATTTTGTTTATTAAAAAAAACACCTCCTTGCGGAGGTGTGGAATTAAAAAAGGTCAAAAGAATGCAATTGCTCCAAGAAAACTTCAATACTTTTTTGATTTATGATTAATAACATATGACAAAAATTTTATATTCGAAAATTATTATACTCGTTTTAGATTTTATTGCAAATGCTTGGAGATTTGTTTTAAATGAGCTAAAAAATGGAAATGGGCTTGTTGGAGGTTGGAGAAAAAATTCCCAAAGGGAGTAATACTTGTTTGGTCTGCTTATTCATGATGGATGGATCAGATATAGTTTAGTTAATAACTTCCGATAACGGACGGTTGTTTGGTGAATTCTGCTCTTTATCCGGACTTCTTAGCCTTAAAATATCAATTTGGGGTATCTATGTCTAGAAGCTTTTGGTAATTGATCGCTACCCCTCTAACATTAAGACTTAGCCTTGACGTAAACCCTTCTGTCTTCCCGCTACGGGAAGAACTCCTTAAGAGAGGATTTGTTATGATTCTAGACCTTACTTTAACATTAAAAAAAACTTAAAGAATGATAAAAAACTCTTTATTACAAGGTTTCTCCCGGAGCCGGAGGACAGGAGGGTTTTGGGCGAAAGATAAATTGAATTTTAAAGGGCTCAATGACTAATTACGCTTCTGGTGTTTTATAGGCGAAATTTGTTAGTTGTGATTAGCTATGTGATCCTTTTTCTTTCCAAAAAATATTGCTCATTATCCGTATATCGAATTAGCTTGTCTTTATCATAGGCGGCTATTCCGCAATAAAAGTGGGAATTGTTACACAGTATTTTCGGCAAGAACAGTTTTTGATGTGCGGCAAGGCCTTTTAATTTTTCTAGAGTGTCAATATTCTGCCAGGCTAGTTCACCCTCATCGCATTTCTTGAGAAGATCGCCTTCATATTTGGTTGCAGTAAAAATAAAAAGGGTGCCGGCATATTTAGATGCACTCATCCAGGTAAAAGTTCCTCGAAGTACTGGATCATGAATAGTAAGTCCGGTTTCTTCTACAAATTCTCGTTTAGCTGAATCAATAAGGTCTTCACCAGGCTCAAGTTTGCCACCCAGTCCAAGCCATTCGCCGGCAACCATTTCTTTTTTAGGCGATCTTTTGAGCATTAGAACCTTGCCACTATCGATTAAATAGATAAGGGTGAGCGGTGTTGTGTATTTAGAATTGAGATCAAAAATTATTTTTGTCATAAAATTTCACCTAACGGAAATTCTATTTTAAGTATTACCTATCTTTATGAAGAAATCAATCGCATGTGAAGAAGATTTTCATTCATCCAGGGCTCAAAGTCTTCGAAGGTTTTGTAGGGAAAAGTTATTCCGCCTCTGTTTTCGAAAGCCGTTCTCATTTTGCTGGAGTCGTCGATGAGCAAAGCGTCTTGGAAGTCCAATTCGTTGATGAATTTATGCACCTTGGGATGAGATTCTTTTAAGTTTGCATAGAAGTAATCGTGGCACAAAACACCGTCAAAGTCGAAAAATATTTTGTTGAAAGTCATAGTTGTTGGATTTTATCTGAAATTTCAAAGAAAATTTTGTCAGAGCCTAAGAAGTAATCTATGTTTCATAAAATATTTCAAAATAATTTTTTAAAGTGGTTCAGTTCTGAGGTGTTTCAGATACTAGACCATCCAAATTCGCTGTAAACTTCATTCGTTTTGATGTGCTCTAACGCTGATTTGACGTAGGGGATGACGTTTTTTGGGAGTTCATTTAGTGCATACCATGATAATTGGTCACACTTATCTTTTTCGCAGATGCATGGTTTGCCGGCCCATTCTTTTGCGGTCATAAAACGTCGAAGTAGAAGAACCTTACCGTCTTTGACAAGAATTAAATGAACGGCTGAGATGAATTTGTATCTTTTATTTGGCATGTTGGATACTTAAGGTGGCTGAGATTTCTGAAGAGCCCTTTTAATCTTAGCTCCTCAATTTTTCATCTAAAATTTATTGACTTAGACTTTAGACGCAGAAAATCAGTCTTTGATTGTTACATTTTCCTCTTTATCGGTAACATCTTTGACCCAAAATGGCCAGTTTTCCACTGTGGCCTTTTCGATGTATTCGAGGGAATTTAATTTGTATTCGGCGTCTTCTTGGCTGTGATCTTTAATGGAATTTTTTAATTCCTGTTCATTGATTTTTCGGGTTGTCTCGCTTTGAATGTCTAAGAAGAGTTCGATTACCCCCAAGCCTTCGTCGATTCTTGTATTGGTTATTTTTACTTTATGGGTTCCTGACATTTCTTCGTTTTCTTCGATTTCTTTTTTAGTATAGTAGTCGGCCAGTTTTTCCAAGTCATCCTTTTTGTAAGCGATGGCTTCGGCTTCGGCCGTGGCTTTAATTTTAAAAGTTTCGGCTCGGGTGCCTTCGCTTTTGGTTGAAGTAAGGGTAGGATCTTTGATTTGAATGCTTTTTTCGATGATCATAATCCCCTTATTCTCGGCTTCTAGTTTTTCCTTGATGCTTGCTTTGATTTTTTGACCTGCTTCTTCCTTGGCCTTTTCGATGTCTTCTTCGGAGACGCTAGTTGTTATGATTTCGTTTGGTTCCTGTAGAGGCTCCTCGATTTCGGCATAAATATTTTCGTATCTTTCATCGCCTTTCAGGCCGGGAACGGTTAATTTGCCGCTAGAAATTGCGTATTCGTCTCCCTCCTCTTCGCCATAAACTTCAACGTTCTTTTTGGAAGGCACCACTTCGTCACCATCCATTGTATAGCCGTCCAACCAGACTTTTTCCCTGATTACATACATTAGGCCCTCCTCTGATTCTAAACGAGTGCCGGCAATCAAGACCTCAGGACTTCTTGAATGATAATTATAAACTGTAACAACGCCAAAAACTCTATCGGTATCCTCAATCGGCTCCGCTTTACCGGTAGCCTCGAATTCATATTGCTCCTCTATTTTATATTCGAATTTTTCCGCGGGAATAATTTTGTCCTTGTAGTTTAATTCTTTTTGATCTGTCGAAACCGTAGCGTTTAAATTATACTCTAAAGATTGTTTTTTAAGTTCCAGTTCGACTGTGGTCTTTTGAAGAACAAAAGTGAAGGTTGCAAAGGCTATTCCGATTAAAAAAATCAAAAAAACAAAAAATATATTCACTGAAGAAGTCGGCAGCAAGTTAATTCTTTTTCGGCCAGCCGCCTTGGACTTCTCTCGAATAACCGATTCTTTTTTTGTCCCTTTTTCTTCTTGGTCTTTGAGGATAACTTTTTCTTTTTTTTCGTTGTCTTTCTGCATAGCCAGAAAGGAATCCAAGGCTTCTTCTTTCTTTTCGCTTTTGGATTCCCGGAATTCTTTTGACTTATCCTTTTCTTTTAAATCCGTTATTTTCTTTTCGATCTTAACCGGTTCTCCTGGAGCGGCTGAAGGAATCTTTTTCTTCTTAAAGGAAGCGCTGCCTAATTTTTTTTTCTTTTTGATCGTATCAACCGGAGCTGATTTGGAAACGCTGTCTATTGTTTTTATAGTTGGAGTTTCTTTTTCAGCTTTAGAATCCTGCCCGGTTTCTTTCAAGTCTTTTTCGGCTGCCGCACTTTTAGTTTGACCCTTTGGTTTGATTGTGCTTGTCTTACTTTTGGCGTAAGGTTTTTTAACCAGGGATTCTTTTTCTATAGGGTTAGAGGTTTTGGTTTCCTCTTTTAAAGTCGAGGCGTCTTCGCTTACTTTACTTTGTTTTACGGTTGCCGTTTTTTGCTTAGAATCTTTTGAGTCAATTTTTTGTAGATTCTCTTTATGATTCGTTTTCGGATACATGGAGATTTTTTTGATCTTTAGGTCTTTTCTATTCCCTACCGGCGGGGCTATCGGCGTAGGCGGGATTCCGGACACTGGTTTATCCAGATTATCGCCCCCTTCACCGGACTCCTCCTCTTCTTTAATTAACGGAATATCTTTTTTAAAACTCCTAATATCCTCAACTTTTTTAACCTTCTCCCCGCTTTCCTCTCCCTCTTCTTTTACGGCTTGTTCATCCAAATCATTCTCCAGTTCCTCCGGCTCTTCCTCCTCTCGGTTGAAATTGATATCGGTCGAGGTCTTAATGCCCGCCTTTTTGGCCAAAGTTAAACATTTGGAGTCTTTAGATGAAACAATGATTTTTTTATCCAATTTTTCCGATTCGTTCTTTAAAATCTTGAGTCCGATCATACCCAAAGATATCGCCGCATTCACCGGAATAACAACATTGATATCCTTTGACTTTGATCTTTTAATCCGTTCGATTATCGACGGAATTTCCTCATCCACATCGACAAAAATTGTCTTTTTAGCCATAATAATAAACTTTTTTATCTATTTAAATTTTTGATTTTTCCTAATTTTGAATCACCCGCACCGCTCTTCTTAAAATGGAAGAAATAACTCCCTCCTCGCCTACAAGATCCAAGGTTAAATTGGCCAGCCCCATAGGAGTTACATCGGCAATGCCTTGGAGCTGATTGGTGGTATCGACAATATTTACGACATCCCTGGGCTGAATAAAACTGACTACCGGTTTTTTGGCAAAGGGCAAGTTTTTTAACCAATTTCTACCCTCCAGAGCCCGCTTGATGCCCGGAAGCTGGGAACCGCCGCCGCATAAAAGAATTCTTGAAGGCAATAAATCAGACGCTGAAAACTCGCTTAAAGACAATTCGATTCCGGAAAGCCAGACTTCGCAATCGTTTTTTAAAATCTGTTCGACTTTTCTGGCCATATTCAAACTGATCTTTTTGTTGGAATAACTGATTTTTATTTTCTCCGCTTCCTCAAACGACATACCCAATTCACCCGAGATTCTTTTGGTAAAAGCCCGGCCTCCCAAGGCAAACATTTTAGCTCCTTCAATTCCCCCTTCTCTAACAACCGCAACATCGGTAGTCCCCCCGCCGACATCTATAAAGA
>WJJX01000071.1 GCA_014729445.1 Candidatus Moraniibacteriota bacterium
GTTATCCTATTTGTTCTGTCTTTTTATCCTCAGATTTTGAAAATCGATCTGCCAAGCCGAAGGGTGGTAAATTATTTGGTGGTGCCTTTCTCGATTTTAAGTGCCTATTTTATTTTTTATTTATTTTATTACATCCAAAAAAAAATAAACAAAAATTTGGCCATAGGCCTTATTTTATCGATTTCGATCGCCGTATTCATAAACGGTTATGCCGATTCGATAACCTATTTTACAATCGACAATCAGTATCAGGAGAGTGTTAACTTATATCATGCCGCAAGATATCTTAGAGAAAACACCCGATCCAGCGATAAAATTTTGAAAGATCATGCGAACTTAAAGGCGGACAGTTTTTTAAAATATTTTTTTCAACGAGGCTACGACTATGTTTTATCAAGGACTTTCGATTATAAGTATGAGCAGAATAAAAGGGAGCAATGCACCTACTTAATGGCCACTCAGCCCGACACCGAACAAGGAAAAAAATGTTATTCCAAAACAGACACCAGATATGTGATTTTAAAGAAAGACGAGGATAATTTATTTTTTGATTTTTCCGAAAATTTTAATAAAATTTACGATAGTGACGCCGTAGTTATCTATATGAGAAAAGGTTGAATTTTAAGATTTTTAAAAATAATTTTTTAAAAAATGCCCAAACATAAAAAGGCCGACAATGAAAAAATTTTCCTTCTTTTTTATTTGGTTTTTATATTTTTAGCCGGCCTTTATCTTTTTTCGGTCGAGGCTTTAAACAATAATTATACCTTTAAAAAAAACTGGACAGTAGCCTATTTTGAGAATCCTGATGGCAATGATTTGTCTTTTATTATTGAAAATTATGAAAATCTGGATATGGATTATAAATATTCGATAGTCGAACAAGGCAAAGTGCTGGAAGAAGATACGGTTTTTGTTAAGGTGGGCGAAAAAGCCAAAGTGGAGCTCGAAAAAAAATACAACAATGCCGAAATTATTATTCGATTCAATGAGCAGCAGCGAATTTTAAAAAAATAATAATTCTTATTGATAGGCTAGCTCTTTAAATTTTCTCTTAAAATACCGATAATTTTTTCCTTAGCCTCATCAAATTTTTTATCTATTTCAAAAATTAAAGCCTCGCCCCATTCAAGACCACCCAAAATGTCTTTTAATAAATATTGGTTGGCGTTTTGAATTAGACCTTGAGTTTTATCCTCCTTTTGCCATAGGAACATTAAGGTGTCTTTTTTATCATAAGTCAGTCGAATTTTTTCAAAAATGGAGCGCATTAAATTAACATCGAATTTTTGATCGATGAAATCTTTTTCATAGACTCTAGTCCAGCACAGATTAATGTCTTGTTCATAATTCATCCTGGCCATAATACGCCCCCATATTTTAACCGTACTGAAATTATTGCTTTTATATAAATGTTTGACTATTTCTTTTTGATCAGCGCCTTGTTCGATTAATCGGGCCGCCAGATTTAAAGTGGCGGGAGTGGTTTTGGGGCTTCTAAAGCTTTCAGTGGCTTCAAGAATTCCCGCATATAAGGCGCTTGCGGTATCTTTATCCAGAGGAATTTGATTTTTTATAAAAATGTCCGTTAAGATTTCGGTAATGCCCAAAGCTTTGATATCGACTATGTTTAACTGACCATACTGATCGTTTTCGATTTTATTGTCAATATTTACGATCGGTTTTTCGAAAAAAATATCGGTGTTTTTTTCAAAAATTCTGCCAAGATTATTCAATTCCGAAGCGGCTAAAGTAATTAAAAGATCGATCTTTTGTTGCCCTGGATGAAGGTAAAAATCCTTGGGGTTTATTTCTCCTTTGGCTGGAGTGACGTAAATATTTAATTTATTGCCTTCTCGTTCGTGTCTTACATTTTTGATTTCGTTTTTGGAAGTATCGAAACTGAAGACGAATTCCTTAAGATTCGGCAGGTCCTGTTTAATTTGATTGAAACCTTTAAGGAAAGCCAAAACACTGTTTTGTTTTCTGGGAGAGACTAAAAAAATTTGTTTGTCATTTTTTTTTAGATAAGAGTGTAAGGCTAAAGCGGCACAAACCGTTTCTTTTGTAGCGCTTTCCGACAAAGCAATTACAATGTTTTTCGCTTTCTCCAATTGTTTCAGAAAATCCCTTTTTATTTTTTTCATTTTGTATTTTTTTCATTTTTTTATCATCATGCTAGGATATCCAAAGCGATCTTAAACGTCAAAAATCAAATTTGATCGGGTGTATGATCAAAAGTTAGATCCCGGAGTAAATAATAATTTTAATTGAAATTTTAATGTCAATAGTGAATAACCAGATAGAGTTTAAAGAGCTGGCTCTAAAAATTTTTACCCGAAATAAAAAGAAGCGCATTTTTTGTTTATACGGCGGATTGGGAGCGGGAAAAACCACTTTTACACAGGCTATCGCTAAAGCCTTGAAAATTGAAGGAACTGTAACCAGCCCCACTTTTAATATTATTAAGCAATATAAAATCCAATCCTCCAAAATTGATTATAAGAATTTATACCATATCGATTGTTACAGACTCGAGGATGAAAAAGAAATTTTAAATCTGGGTTTTAGAGAGTTGGTCGAAGACAAGGCTTCTTTATTGATTATCGAATGGGCCGACAAAATAAATAAAATTTTGCCCAAAAAGAGAATAGATGTTTACATTAAAATTCTTGATAATTTCAAAAGAGAAATAATTGTTAAGTAAATCTAAAGATGAAAACGGAAATTCAGGATAATCTTCCCTGGGCCGAAAAGTATCGGCCGAAAACCTTAAGCGCATTATTGGGGCAGGAGCATCTAACCGGTAAAAACAAGGTTATCTTTAATTTTATCTTTCAAGACAATCTTCCTTCAATGATTTTCTGGGGACCGCCCGGTTGCGGCAAAACAACTTTGGCTAACATCATTGCGCAAAAGACCAAATCCAATTTTATCAAATTTTCGGCCGCCACTTCCGGAATCCCTGAACTTAGAAAAATTCTTGAGAGAGCTAAGGAGGATTCGAGATTCAAAGAAAAAACCATCATTTTTATCGATGAAATTCATCGATTTAATAAAAAACAACAAGATATATTGTTGCCTCACTTAGAAGAGGGAGTCGCGACTTTGATCGGTGCTACCACTGAAAACCCGAGTTTTGAAATAAATTCCGCTCTTTTATCCAGAGCCAGGGTTTTTGTGCTAAAAAAAATTCAACCCCGAGAAATCGTAAAAATTCTCGAAAAGATCTTAAAAAAAGAAAGAATAAAAAAAATAGCTCCGGCATTATTGAATTTGATTGCCGATCTGTCCAATTACGACGCGAGAGTAGCCATAAATTCGCTTGAAATTCTCGTTAAAAGCCGAAAAAAGCCGAGTAAATCTTTAGTAAGGGAAATATTTCAAAAGAGTCATTTATTGTACGATAAAAAAGGGGAAGAGCATTATAATTTAATTTCGGCTCTCCATAAATCAATGCGAGTGGGGGATGAAAACGCTTCGCTTTATTGGCTTGCTAGAATGATGGAGGGAGGGGAAGAGCCGCTTTATATTGCCAGAAGACTGATTCGGTTCGCCTCAGAGGATATTGGACTGGCCAACAACAGCGCTTTATTATTGGCCGTTTCCACTTATCAAGCCTGTCATTACCTGGGCTATCCGGAATGCGATGTCCATTTAGCTCATTGTGTCGCTTATTTAGCCAAATCTAAAAAAGATGTAGCAGTTTATAAAGCTGTCAAAAAGGCTAGACACGATGTTAGAGAATTCGGTAGTTTGGAAGTGCCTTTATCAATTAGAAATGCACCGACAAAATTAATGAAGGATCTGAATTACGGGAAGGATTATGTTTATCCTCCTGATTATAATTATAAAGTCAAAAAAAATTATCTGCCCAAAGAATTAAAAAAAAGAAAATATCTGTGAATTTTTATTTCTTGCCTAGAATTTTCAAAGCCGCTTTTACTTTTTCGCCCACATCGGCTTGACCGGTTTCTTTTTCGGTTTTTTTCAGAGCCTGTCTGGCTTCGCTGTTGGAATAGCCTAAGGCCTCCAAAGCCTGCATTGCCTCAAGGTTCTTTGAATAAGTCTTTTGATTATTTTTTGGATCCGCAGTTTCAACGGTGTTTAATCTTCCAAGTTTATTTTTTAATTCAAGAACTATTCTTTCGGCCGTCTTTTTACCTATTCCGGAAACTTGAGTCAGAATTGTATAATCGGACATCTGGATTGATTCTTTTAATTCCCGGGGGCCGGCTTGCTCCAGGATTCCCAGAGCCCCCTTGGGGCCGATTCCGGAGATCGACAACAGAAGTTCGAAAAAGTCGGATTGTTCTTTACTTTCAAAGCCATATAGATTAAGCAGATTTTCTCGAACCACCAGACAAGTAAACAAATCCAAATTTTCCTTCAATTGAGTTTTGGCATAAAGATTATTAGTTACAAAAACATTTATTCCAATGCCTGAAACAAGTATCACTAAACTATTATCATTTTTTTCAACGACTTTGCCGATAATTCTTGAAAGCATAGAAAAATTATTTTATATTCTAACGAGTAATTATTCTATCGATTACACCATAGTCTTTTGCTTCGCTGGCATTCATAAAAAAGTCTCTATCGGTATCCTTTTCGATTTTTTTGATGTTTTGTTTGGTGTTTTGGGCCAAAATTTTATTTAATCGTTGTTTAACTTTTAGAATATGTTTGGCCGATATTTCGATATCCGAAGCCTGACCTTGGGCTCCTCCCATAACCTGGTGCAGCATTACCTCGGAATTGGGCAGAGCAAAACGTTTGCCTTTAGTGCCTGAAGAAAGCAGGAAGGCTCCCATACTGGCCGCAAGTCCGACACAAATGGTTGATACATCGCATTTAATGTATTGCATTGTGTCATAAACCGCCAAACCTGAAGTAACCGCTCCGCCCGGAGAGTTGATATAAAATTTGACATCCTCACCGGAATTTTGATTCTCCAAAAAAAGCAGCTGAGCGATAACAGAATTAGCTATTTGATCATTAATCGGCCCGCTTAAAAAAATTATCCTTTCTTTTAAAAGCCTTGAATAGATATCATAAGCTCGTTCTCCGTATTGGGATTTTTCGATAACCGTTGGTATTAAATTCATAAATTTCTAAGTTAATCCTAATAATTCTTTTTTAATCCAATCAATAGCCATCTGATTTTTTACCAGCATTTTTGCATAGTCTTTTAAATACCTTTCATCTTTTAAATCGGGATTTTGCGTCTTAATAAGCTCCATTTTTTGAGCTATCTCCATTCTTTTGGGATTTAGTTTGTTTAAAGCCGCGATTTCTTTTAGAATTAAAGCTCCCTTGATTCGTTTTTGCGCGTCTTGCTCCCATTCTTTAAAAATTTCCTCCTTGGTTTTTTTTATGTGTTTAAAATAATCGGGCATATCCAAGCCCATTTGCTTTACATTGGCTGTAAGTTCATTATACATTTTTTGTTTTTCCTCATCAATCATGGCTTGAGGAATTTCGGTTTTTACTTTTTCGATAATTTGATTTAAAGCTTTGTCTAAGCTTTGGTTTATGGTTTTTCTTTCCTTTTCCTGTTTAAGATTTTCTTTGATATGATCCTTTAGATCCTGCAGCGATTTATATTGACCGATTTCTTTAGCAAAATTGTCCTCAAGCTTTGGCAGCTGTCTTTCCTGAACCAGTTTCATTAAGACTTCAAATTCGACTTCTTTATCCGCCAGATTTTTGTCATGATACTTTGGGGGAAATTTTAATTTGAATTTTTTAGTCTCATTTTCTTTCATTCCGATTAACTTATCTTCAAATCCGGGCACCAGTTGATCTTTTGATTTTCCGATAGTTACCGGAAAATCTTTGGCTGAACCGTTTTCATAAGGAACTTTGTTTAAAAAAATTTTAAAATCGATTTCCACCCGATCTCCTTTTTTAGCCGGTCTTTTGACCGTAACCAATTTGACTCTTGATTCTCTGATTCGTTCCAAGACATCATCAATTTCTTTTGATTCGATTTTAATTTTATTCAAGCTGGGTTTTTCAAACTTGATTTCTTTTAGATCCGGCATTTTCAATTTTGGGAAAACTGCGACTTCCACTTCAAAATCGAATTCATTGTCAATTCCAGAAAAATTTTTACCCAGATCGATTTTAGGCGTTCCGATCGCTTTAATTTCATTATTTAAAATCGTTTTTACGTATTCCTTTTGAATTGCCGAATCTAAAACCTTTTCCATAAATTTTTGCTGGCCCATTTCTTCTTTAACTTTCTCTACCGGCGCTTTCCCGGGTCTGAATCCCTTAATCGGATTTTGAGTTGAATAATCTTTGGCCGTCATTTCTTTATACTTTTCGATATCGTCTTTTGAGACTTTTACCTTGAATTTGACTTTTGATTTTGGTTGTTTTTCGATTTTAATCATAATGGTAATACTTATTTTTAGCCTATTTAATCTTTTTTATAAATTCGGGCACCAGTTGTTTTTTGCGAGAGACAACTCCCGGCATTTGCATGACAGCATTTTCGACTTTAAAATTCTGGAAAGTTTTTTTTGCGGTTTCTTCCTCGTTTTTTCCGATTAAAATTAAGGAAGTTTGATTTTTCAAAATATCTACGGCGCCGAAGAACATTAAATCAAGATTGTCTTTGCTTTTCTTTTGGCTTAAAGCTTTTCTGATTTTTTGTTCCATCTCAAAAATGGGTTTTACGTCGACGGTTTCAAAAACGCCGATGCCGGTTTTTTTAGAACCGAATTTAAATTCTTTATAATCGGTGGTGATAATATCTTTAGGCAGAATGCCGGTCAAATCGGATTTTGCTTCAAACATCTCTTTGGCCAACTGGTTTGGGTTGATTTTAGCCAAATCAGCCAGCTCTTTGGCCAGTTTTTTATCCTCATTAGTGGTTGTCGGTGAACTGAATTTAAGGGTATCGGACAGAATCCCGCAAAGCAAGAGAGAGGCGGTCTTTTTAGAAATTTTCAGACCGTAATCTTTAAACATTTTAGTAACAATCGAACATGAACTGCCGATTGGCTCCACTCGAAAAATTACCGGATAGTCTTTTTTGAAACAAATGTCCAGTTTATGGTGATCAACCAGACCCTCGATTTCAACTTTTTTAAACTCAACAGGGGATTGAGATTCCTCGTTGAAATCGACCAAAAACACCTTTTCTTTTTTAGTCGGTTTTTTAAAAAGGGCCGGTTTATCGATTTTAAATTTTTTAAGGATAAACTTGGTTTCATTGTTCGGTTTTTCGGAAATTTTGGCTTGGGCCTTAAAGAGTTTGGCTTTGTTTAGAAGTTCTTCCAAGCAGATGGCGGCACAAGTTGCGTCGGTGTCTTGATTAGTGTGCCCCAGAATCGTTACCTTTTCCATTTTTTTAACTTAATATTTAGTGAAATGATTTTAATGATTTTTATTTTTTTTCCTTCTTTGTCTTTTCATCCTTCTTTTTATTGTTTTTTTTCTTGTCTTTGCCCGCTGATTGATCGTTTTTTTCTTCGTTTTGATCTTCCTTGGGTTCCTCGGAATCCTCCTTGCCGGATGCGACTTCTTCTTGAGCTTGGGAATCCTCTTCGGTTAACACATCAATTTTCCAGCCGGTAAGTTTTGCCGCTAAGCGGACATTTTGTCCTCTTTTGCCGATAGCCAGGCTTAATTGATCCGGATCAACCGTAACAATGGCTTTTTTTTCCTTTTCGTCGATTTCCACAAATTTAACTTTTGCCGGCGCTAAAGCTTGACTGATATAGATTTTTGGATCTTCATTGTATTCTATAATATCTATTTTTTCTCCCCCTAATTCATCAATAATAGCCTGAACGCGTATTCCTTTCTGTCCAACGCATGAACCTATAGGATCGATGCCCTCCTCTTCGCTTTTAATCGACATTTTGGAACGCGATCCCGGCTCTCTGGCAATCGAGACAATTTTTACAGTACCGGAAAAGATTTCAGGGACTTCCAGATAGAATAATTTAGAAACCAATTTGGGATTGGAGCGCGATAAAATTACGGTTGTATCCTTAAATTCTTGACTCACTCTATCCACGTAAACTTTAATACGTTGTCCGATTCTATAAGTTTCGCTCGGGACCTGTTCACCAGGGAATAAAACTCCGACCATTTTTCCAAGATCAAGATAAACATTTCGATTTTCGACTCGCTGAACTGTAGCTGAAATCACTTCTCCCTCTTTATCCTTGAACTCTTCATACAGATTGTTTCTTTCGGCTTCTCTTAATTTTTGAATAATTACTTGCTTGGCGTTTTGAGCGGCCACCCGGCCGAATTTATTCTCTGGCGGCAGATCAATCTTAAATTCTTCACCCACTTTAATATTTTTGTCGAATTTTTTGGCTTCTTTAAGTCGGATATCCCTTTCTTCATTATACCTTGGCAAGGCATCTTCATCCAATTGAGCCGTTTGATCCATTTGCTCATCGAAATTGCGGGTGCTTTCATCAACCACTTCTTTGATTTGATAAAAACTGGCAGTTTGAGTTGAGGGGTCGAAATTGGCTTTGATTATCTGGCCTTTCTTGCCATAGTCTTTTTTATAAGCGGCCGCTAATGCGTCTCCGATAATTTCAATCACTTTGTTCTTATCCAAACCTTTTTCTTCGCAAATCATACTCACAGCTCCTGAAAGTTCTTTTATATTTACGTTTTGAAACTCTTGATTCATTTTATTTCATTAATATTAAATTTTTTAAAAATAAATTCCGGTCAAGGCCGGAATTGCATCTTTACTCTTTTTTAGAGTAATGGAATGGGGGAGGAATGTCAACTGATTAAAATGATTCAAATTTGAAATTTTAGGCAATAAGAGTTATAAATATAATATGCATTAAGTCATATTGATTTTTTTAA
>WJJX01000072.1 GCA_014729445.1 Candidatus Moraniibacteriota bacterium
ACCTTGAAGAATATCTTTTCTGGTGGAATAACTGCTTTGATCAATGTTTTTATGCTTTAATTCCCCGACTATCTGAGGGGTTTCATTAAAAGCATAAGCGTTAAAATTATCGTAAATGTTATGTAAATAAATCGATTTTTGAAAAAATATAAAATCGTTTAGAAAAGAAATCTTTAGATAACCCTCCATTTAATTTGATTAAAGTAATTAAACGAGGAAGTATAACAGATTTTTAATTTTTATGCAATTATTTTCAGTTTTTGTCAAATTTAGACTGGGAAAAATTATCCCATTCTTCAGCCCAAATAAATAAATTGGGGTATGGTTCTTCCTTCTTGCCTTGCCTTCTTAAAAAATTATTATTCTTATACCATTGACCAATTTTTTTATTGAGCAAGATAATGCCCTTCCTGGCAATATTATACGCTCCGTTATCGTCTCCGTTTTTCGGTAAATTATCACCAAATTTTTCTGATTTTCGACTGTCAAAAAATGGCTCCACAGGTGAAAAAATAAAGTCATTTTCATCACCTTCTTTTTCTTTTTGAGTGTTGCGAATCTGGCAAATCAAACGGAAATAAAAGAATAAATCTTTAAAAAACTTGGCGTTATTTTTTTTATCAGCATCAATTTTTTCAATCTCATCTGCAATGTTTTGCCCTTCTTGATAATTAACTTCAAAATTATCAAATAACTTTTTCAATCTTTGCGTTAAGCTATCTTCACCTTCTTTCGGAAAAAATTCATAATCGCCTTTATTATTTACCAAATTCCGATTCCAGTAAAAACGATCAACATTAGAACAAACTGTCCACTTGGTTTTTTTCGGCAGTTTTACCTTTTTCTTGTCTTTTGCAAATTTGCTCAAATCATAACTAAATTCAAATCTGTTTTTGGCTTGATTAAATTCAATTTTATCAAATTTTAAAATGTCTTCTTGGGCTTGTTTGGCGTTTTTGTATTTCAAATATAAATTTGGTCGCCAACCGGTTACCGGATCAATACGGGAGGTATAGCTTGCCTGAGTATAAAAAATAATTCCCGTTTGCTTGCCCATTTCTTTGAAAGTCGTAAATGGAGCGGCAAGTTGGTAAGCTTTGAGCAAATGTCCGGCTTCTTTGGGATTTTTTTCTCCTTTATTGACTAAAAAATTCAATTTTTCAATTAAAGCTTTTTCCAGTTGCTGATAAATACTTTTTTCAATCCCGCCGCGAATTTGCTTAAACCTCATGTTTAAATCCTCAAATACAATGATGGCATTATGCCGAATCGCCAGATCAGCTAATTTTCGCACAACCTGAGAGATATATCCTTTTTTCAAATCTTTAATACTTTCCACGGTACTCCAAGTTTTTCTTTCTTCCTCTCTACTTTTGGCTTTCTGTTCCAGTTTTTCATAATAATCGACAGGTTTTCCATCCGTTCCTTTTCCTACAAAATTCAAACTTCCGCTATCCAAAATTTCCTGCTTTTGATTTATCACGGAATAATAAGCCAAATGTTTTTCTCCGCGATCTACGCCGATGATGTTTATATCGGGATTGTTTGCCAAAAATTGATTTATTTTGTTGTTAAATTTGTAAGAGTAGCCCTTACCAACGCTGTCAGCACCGGCATTTAATTTTATTGGACAATGAAAAAATATTTTATCTGCTGAATATCGTTTTTTTTCAATTATTTCTCTTTTAAAATTTCTTTTTACTTTTTTAGCTTCTATGGCTTTTGGACGAAAGAATATCTCAGCATCAGCACCTAACTGAAAATACTTGTCTTCTGTTGTATTTGAAGATGAAAATAGACTCTGAAAATAGAGTGTATGTAAATTTTTATTTCCCGATGAAAAAGATGAAAAATCTTTATTATAAATTTCAAAAAGATAAAGCTTTTTTTGTTCAACTAAATCGTAAATATATTTTTTTGAAACACTTTTAAAGTCTAATTCATATGCTGATTTTTCAAAATCTTGATATAGTTTATTTAGCTCAAAGTATTCTTTTTTAAGAATATGTTCTACTTGAAAAATATCTTTATAATCTACTTCAATAATTCTTTTATAATACTGAATTAACTTATTTAATTTTTGAGAATCAAATAAGTCTCCTTTTGATTTTGAGTTTTGAAATAAATCAAACTCATCTTTTATCAAAAGCAATTCTTCTGTAAGACCATATTTTTGTTTTCTTTCTTGAAATTTTTTATCATCAAAATTTTTAAATCCATCTATTATTAATCCTTTATCTTTGGAGGTCTTGAGTTTATAAGGAAAACCAAATCTTGGAAGTTGTCTAAAAACATTTGTTTGTTGCTTGAAATACATTTTTTGAATTATCTTTTCATCTCCCGAAGGTTTTATTTTTTCGTAATCTTCAAATAAATGGTTATGTTTTTTTTCAAATATTCCGAGATAATATTGATCAGATTCTTTAAATATAATTGCTCTTCTTTGGCTTTCTAAATCTTTATCCCATCCCGCGCATAATGAGGGAGATTCAAAATTTAACTTCCACTTTTGCACATCTTCCCAGGGCTTTTTGGTTAAAAAATTTCTCAGTTCATTATAGGTTTTCACAATTTCATCATAGGCATTGTCATAAAAAAATTCTTTATAGCCAAAACTCGGATTTGTATAAAAATCTCCTGGATTAAAATTATCACCAACCCATTCTCTTTTCTTCTCCAGCGCAAAATATTTTCCCATTTGATAAGCACGCAAAGTGGCATCAGCAAAGTTTTTTATAATGATCTTACCGTTTTGATCTAATTCAAAATCTTTTATGAATTGATCTAATTTTTTTCTATACACAACAAACCCTGAATAATATTTTATTTGCATTTTTTCCTTGTTTTCAAAGTCTATTTCCTCGAAATTTTGAGCGTATTTTTTAAATTTTTCATATTCATCTTTATCCGAAAAGTTTTTGGTTACAGTTCTTTTTAAGATTGATGAAAACTCAAATTTCAATATTTGTACAAATTGATCCCAAATATTTTCCTCATCGGTTAAAAATCCATTGCCCGAGGCTTCATCTTTGTTTTCATAGTAACGCTCTTTCCAAAACTTAAGCTTTTCCTCATCCATAATATTTTCCAAAGCGCTTTTTATGTATTGCAAAGCGATAAAATCAGGGAATTTGTAGGTATTTTCCTTAGTATCATGCTTCAAGCCGGCTGGTTTATCAGTTTTCATAGCACCATATAAAAACTCTTCTAATTTTTGTGTTTCATTTGTCCACTTGTGAGCGATGGTATTGAAGGCTTCTTTGCTGATATATATTTTATCCAATTCATAATTTTCATTTTCAACAAAATCAGAAATCGATTTATTCAAAGCTGATATTCTTTTTTCTGCGTTGTTTTTAAAATCTTTCAGTTTATCCAAGATATTATTTTCATCTATTTCATTTTCAGAAATAAGAGCCTCTTTTTCTCCTAATATTTGCTTATCCAAAGGCTTTAGATAAGGCAATTTTTCACCTTTATTATTTTGTCGATATTCATTTATGAGTTCATTTACTCCTCTCAGTTTATTGCCGTCTTTTTCGGTTTTTCCGCCTAAAATTTCATTGTATTTATCAATACCATTTTGTAGTAAATAATTGCTGTAACTTTTGGGAGACAAATCATTTTCCAAATAAACATTGAAATTTTTTTCCACTTCGGAAGTATCTATTTTATTTTTAATCTTTTCAAAAATTAGCCAATTATCACAAAATCTTTTTAGGTTTTGATCTATGGCTCTGGTGGCGATAGCCGTGGAAGTACCATCGGTTTTATAAAAATTTTTTCTGGTTTCGTGAAATTTCAAAAAATAACCGGTAAAATTTTTCCATTCATCAAAAATAGAAACTTTTTCTCCGGTCGCTTCATCAGTAATATTGGCCTCCGGTTCATCCCCATATCGTTCTTTGAGCAGCTGAAAAACTTCTTCTTCAAAAAAAAGTCCAATATCTCTTTTCTTTAAATATGAGTGTTTATTGGCATATTCTTTGGCTTTTTCATTAAAAAAAATCATTATTTGTTCTCGCAGATTTTTCTCAGAATTATCTAACTCTTTAGTCAACTTTGTGTCTTTTTTGTCTTTTTGCCATTTTTTATAAATATCAAAGTATGCATGGAGATTTTCCAGATGAGCATCTTGCAGAGATTCTTTTACAAATTCTCTGTGTAAACGATCAAAGTATGGTTTTACTTTTTCATATTTTTCTTTTCTGGTTTTGTCTTTTTCAAAAACTTTGTTTTCTTCCAGCATAGCTTGAGTGCTTTTCACAGGCTTAAGCTCGAAACACAGAGTCTTACTCAACTCATAAAGGTTAGTAAAGTCAGAAAAATATTTACCTTTAGTTTTTAATTTTTTCATAATAGATTTATTAAAATTCAAAAAATAATTTTTCAATAACCTTATACTGCTTATTTTTCTCTTGCGTTCCCGACAGGATTCGAACCTGTGACCTCAACCTCCGCAAGGTTGCGCTCTATCCGGCTGAGCTACGGGAACATTTGTTTGGCTAGATAGTCTTCAATCAAAAGCCTGGCTGCTTCTTGATGTTCGTTGGCTAAAAAAGCGTATCTTTGAACTTGCTTGGTTGAAAATTTTTCATCGACTAATTTAATTTTAACTTTTTCATCCTCACTCAAGCCTTTTTTTAATTCTTTAAAAAAATTTTCAACCAGCTTTTGCTGTTTATTATCATGAATTCCTGTCTCGGGTATTCCAATAAGGATTAAATCAATCGAATTTTGACCAACCAGCTCTTTAACTCTTTTAATCACCGTCAAGCTATCTCCCTCAATTGTCTCTAAACCCAAAGCCAATCCATCGGTGGCGATGGCTACCCCAGTATGCTTTAAACCAAAATCCAAGCCTAAAATATTTTGTTCTCTTAACTTCTTCATCCTTAACTTCTTAACTTAAATTACCAAAGCTGCCCATTTTTTATTAATATCTTGCGCTGATTATTTAGTAAGCTTATATAACTTGAGCTTAGGTCTTTGACTTGGATCTGATTTTTAAATCAATCAACCTAAATTCAAGATTTTCACTGCCGTTGAACTTATTAACATACAAATTAAAAGCTAAATCAACCAAATCGCCTTTATTTAAATCTCTGGCCTGATCAATAAAATTAAAACCAATACATTGAAAATATTTGACCTGATTGTTTTTTTTACAATTTTTACAAACAGTCAGTTTTAAATGTTTCTGAGCACTGCCGACCATTCTCAAATTCATGACTCTGGCGCGTTTAACCTCGAAAACCGGCTCTTCATTACCCAGGCCAAAAGGTTCCAGGGCTTTAATTTCATCCATCAAATTATCGTCGATTTCATCAAACTCTAAATTATAATCAATCAAAAGCTTGGAGACCATATCCTCTTTTTTAATTTTTCGTTGAGCAATCTTGCGTATTCTTCTTTTGAATTCGTTCACATTCTCGTTTAAAACCGTAAAACCGGCCGCCTGCTTGTGTCCGCCGTATTCAAAAAGCAGATCGGAAACTTCATCCAAAACTTCAACCATATCAAAACCGGGAATACTCCTGGCCGAACCCCTGATTCTATCCTTCTCCTGCATATAAATTAAAACCGGCTTGCTGTATTTATCCGATAATCTGCCCGAAACCAATCCAACCAAACCCAAAGGCCATTTTCGATCGCCGTCAATAATTATTTTCTCCCGGGAAAAATCCTTTTTCTCCACTTCTTTGAAAATTTTAACCGTTAAATCCTGTCTTCTTTTATTATGAGCCTCCAACTCGTCAACCAATTCCTCGGCCCTGGCCTTTTTTTCCTCATTCAAAAGCACAAAAGCAATGTTGGCATGATCCATCCGGCCGGCCGCATTAATTCGAGGAGCAATCCCAAAACCCACTTGATCCGATCTTAAATATTCCCGGTCCAAATCGATGCCGGCTCTCACCATAATCTCTTGAAGCCCTTTTCTTTTGGTTTTGGCAAGCACAATCAGACCGTATTTGGCCAAAATCCGGTTCTCTCTAAGCAATGGGACAAGATCGGCAATGGTACCTATAGCGACCAGATCCAAAAGCCATTTTTCAAAACCGGTCGAAAATTTATCCGCTCCGATTTTTTGAATCAAGGCCTGGACCAATTTAAAAGCTACTCCAACACCGCTCAAATAAGGACAGGGATATTTTTTTTCGTCAAGATGAGGATTAACTATGGCCAAGGCTTTCGGCAGTTTGTCCGGCAGAGCATGATGATCAGTTACAATCACCTCCATACCGGCTTCCCTGAAAGATTCAACTTCCAAAACGTTTCGAACCCCATTATCGACGGTAATTACTAAATCGATTTTTTTATCCTTTAAATAATCGACGGCAGTTTCATTCAAACCATAGCCCTCTTTTATTCGATCCGGAATATAAATCACCGGCTTGACTTTTAACTCCCTAAAAAACTGATTTAAAACCGTAGCCGCCGTCACTCCGTCCGCATCATAATCGCCGTAAATCGCAATCTTTTCATTCTTTTTGACTGAACGCAAAATCCGATTAACCGCTTTGTTCATCCCAGACAACAAAAAAGGATCATTCAACCCCTCCTCATAATCCAAATTAAAAAATTCCTCCGCCTCCTTTTTGGTTTTTATGCCTCTTTGATAAAGAAGCGTTTGAACAAACGGCGAATAATTGGAAAATTTATCCCGAAAAGCCTTTCCCGGCTGTTCTTTTAAAATCCATTTCTTCATTTAGCTTTTTTGTTTTAATTAAGTAAAATGCTTTCTTATAAACGCCCGACCCGAACCCGCTTTAGAATATTTCTCTAATTGAAGTGCCTTATATTTATCCTTAACCGCAACATAAGAATCTAACTCAAATGGCAAACGATCCTTAGTAGCAGGAACATATCCCCGTTGATGCCGATCTAGTCTATCTTTCAAATTGCAAGTACAGCCAACATAGTAACCACCTCTACATTTTAAGCTATAAACATATTTCACCTCATTAAATTAATCTCCTAAGAATAAACATCACATCATAACTAGCCAGGCGGATCCATCACGCCGTAGCGGAGGCGGAGGGATTCGAACCCCCGGAACCCTTTCGGGCTCTCCGGTTTTCAAGACCGGCACATTCGACCACTCTGTCACGCCTCCAATTTTTTCAAATGACTCCAACTTTTATGTTCTTTAAGATACCCTAAATCAAAAGGATATTCAAGGTTGAAACAAACTTAGTTGTTTTTTGAATTTAAATTTATTAAAATCATCAATAAATACTATCAACCCTTTAGCCTAAACTTTAAAATCAAAACCAATGACTAAAAGGATCTCAAAACCCGAATTCATATTTTTCACAATTCTATTTGCCTTTATTTTTATCAGAGGGCTTTTTCTGATCTACTCTGATTTAAACTTGCTATATCCTTTTGCTACTAATGACGCTTTTGATTGGATTGCCAACGGTCTTTATTATAGCGGCTATGACGTTAATTTCAGCTTCAGGCAGCCGGGTCTTCCAATAATTATTATGCTTTTAGAAAAAAACAACCTTTTAAACATTTTACCTTTAATTAACCAGCTTTTCTTCTTTTTTTTGATTCTATTTAGTTACAAAATACTAAGACTTCATTTTAGCCAAAAAATCTCTCTACTTACTGTCTTAATATTAACCGTAAATTTTTTCCTAAACAATCTGAGCTTCTACATCTTAGCTGATTTACACACTACCCTTTTTCTTATAATTGGTCTTTACTACTATCTAAGGGCTGAAAAAAACAAAAAATTCTACCTTCACTGTTCAATCTCTTGGACCTTGAGTCTCTTTTTTCAATATGCTTTTATCGCAGTCCTTCCTGCAATTGTAGCTCATTTTTTAATTTATCGAAAAAAAGACTTTCAAAATAAAAATTTCATCATTTCAGCCATAATTCCTTTTGTGGCATTCGTGCCCTACCTAATTTACAAAAAAATCAAATTCGGTGAGTTTTTTTATTCCACTGTACAACACACGGAACTATTAAAATTTCACCTTGATGGAATTTTCTTTTACCTAGTCAATATAATTTCAGTATTAAGCATTCCGGTTTTTGTATTAATAACAATCGGCTTATTTTATCTGATAAAATTTAAGTTATTCAAACAAGGCTCAATAGAAAAAAAGCTAAATAACCTACTTGTTTTAAGCACTTTGTTGTTCATACCTTGGTTTGTATTTTGGGTCTTGCTTTACGATTGGCCTGACAAAAGATTTATTGTCTATCTATTCCCCGCCTTAATCGGATTTCTGGGTTTTTCCTTAAATCTTCTATTTAAAAACTTTAAAGAAAAATCAAATATCCTAAAATTAGCTATTGTTTGTATATATTTAATCTTATTGTTTGGTTCAAATTTACACTATGAAAGCTTCTCAACCAGAAACTTGATTAAGTTAACCAACTCCCATATGGTAACTTTTACAAAAACTGTCCATAAAAGACACACCAGCAACCGAAACATAACCCCGGATAAAGCTAAGTTAACCAAAAAAAAATCGCTCGGATTCAACGCCTTGAACTTAATCAAGATACATAACTTGAGAGAATCAAAAGAAAAAAACATTAAACAGAAAGAAAAATCACTAATCCTAATCAAAGAAAAATCAAACCAAGCCTTTGAATGTATAAAAATAGACAAAGCAAGCATTTATAGATACGGCAATCAGTACGGCAATTATTTTAAAGAAAAATTAAACGTAAGCAAAGACTGTCAAAATTCCAATCTATTTATTAATGATAAAGGGGAATTAAAAATGATTCCCTGATGATTTTCCCATCAAAAACTTGGCAAACTTCTACTTCTACTTTAACAAGTTGTATTTTATAATGCACCAAATTGCTTCAAAACCATCTTTCCAGCCAATTTTTTTACCTTCATTATAAGTCCTTCCGCTATATGAAATTCCGATTTCGTAAATCCTGCATTTATTTTTACGAGCCAACTTTGCAAGCCTAGCCGTAACTTCCGGCTCAAAACCGAATCTTTTCGATTCCAACTCGGGATAAACCTTATCAAAAATCTTCTTAGTAAAAACCTTGTAACAGGTTTCCATATCCGAAAGATTCAAATTAGTAAAAAAATTCGAAAAAGTAGTCAAAAATTTATTGCCCAAATAATGCCAATAATACAAAACTCTATGCGGCCTGCCCGTCATAAAACGAGAACCATAAACCACGTCAGCCTTGCCTTCTAGAATCGGTCTGATTAAATCCTTATATTCATTGGGATTATATTCCAAATCTGCATCCTGAACTATAATGATATCACCGGTTGCTTTAGCAAATCCGGTTCTTAAAGTAGCTCCTTTTCCTTGATTTTTTTTATGAAACAAGACCCTATATTTTTTCCTGTACTTTTTTAAAATTTCCCTGGAATTATCCCGACTGCAATCATCTACAAGGATAATCTCCTTATCCAATCCCTCGACTTCAGCATCTTCTATCGCTTTTACAATTTGATCAATCGTACGTTCTTCGTTATAGATCGGAACAACCACTGAGATTTTAGATGGTTTTTTCATTGATCACTAATTAATATAAAATAAGTAGGAGTTATAATACAGACTTTATAGTCCATTAATCTAGACTTAAAATAATAAAAAAAATGCATATTTATACTATACACCTGATTTGAAATAAATCGCAGACCAAGGTTTCTTTTTTTAAAAAAATATTATATTTTTAATATAACAACAAAATTAATTAGATTCAAGTCAATTTTCTTGACGTCAAGAATTTAAATTATTTTATTAATAAAAAAATAGTATGGTTATCTTAGTAACAGGAGGAGCTGGTTTCATCGGCTCTCACTTATGCAAAAAATTGCTGGAACAGGGAAATGATGTTCTTTGTGTAGACAACTTCTACACCGGCAACAAAAATAACATCCTGCCCCTAATGAAAAACAAAAAGTTTGAGCTAATTAGACATGATATAACCTTTCCTCTCTATTTGGAAATAGATCAAATTTATAACCTTGCCTGTCCAGCCTCCCCCATCCACTACCAAAGAGATCCTGTTCAGACTTTAAAGACCTCAATTCACGGAGCCATTAACATACTGGGATTGGCGAAAAGAACCAAAGCCAGAATTTTTCAGGCTTCCACCTCTGAAGTTTATGGAGATCCCGAAATTCACCCCCAAAAGGAATCCTATTGGGGTAAAGTTAATCCTATTGGTCCCAGAGCTTGCTATGATGAAGGAAAAAGATGTGCTGAAACCTTATTTTTTGATTACTATAGACAATACAATTTAGATGTAAGAATCGGCAGAATCTTTAACACCTACGGACCCAATATGCACCCCGACGACGGAAGAGTTGTCTCAAATTTCATAGTTCAAGCCTTAACCGACAAATATATAACCATTTATGGCAAAGGTGATCAAACCAGAAGCTTCCAATATATTGATGACTTGATCGAAGCGATAATTAAAATCATGAACTCAGAAAAAAGACTCATCGGCCCAATGAATCTAGGAAACGACCAAGAACTTACCATTAACGATCTCGCCACTACAATCCTAAAATTAGTCAAGCATAGCAAAAGCAAAATAATCTATGAACCACTACCCCAAGACGATCCGAAACAAAGAAAGCCAGACATATCCCTGGCCAAAAAAGAACTTAAATGGCAACCTAGAACAAATCTGGAAGAAGGGCTGACCAAAACCATACAATATTTCAAAAAAATTGTTTCAAAATAAAAATTTTAAACCGTCTAACATAGCCTCTATGTTTACCAAGAATAAACGCTTTTTGAATTTTTTAGGCTTCTCAATCTTAACACTACTTATAGCAAGCTCTTTTCTATTCTCACCTCCACTCAAAAAAACCGACAAAATCTGTGGAAGCTACAAACATCTAAATAGCTATCTGGGATATACCCAAAATTGCGATGCAAAAGGCTACATTCTGAGCAGTCAAAATATTAAAACTTTGCTTAAAAAAAATGTTAGACAATCACGACCCCTTTTTATCATAATTGCAAGTCCGATCGGCTATTCTATTTATTTTTTCCTCAAAATTTTCGCAATAGATCAATATGCTTCCTTTTATATAGCATACATCTTCATGAATTTTTCTTTGATTATCCTAAGTATTTACCTCTTCAAGTACATCTTTTCATGCATCTATAAAAAATCATCAAGCCGAACCATTAATCTCCTAATGATTCCCTTTTTAATTTTTCTAATTTCAAACCAAGTGACCAAGGCCTTTTTCTGGACCGCTCATCAGCAAATTTTCTTTTTATTTACTCCCTTGTTCTGTATTTCATTAATGCTTTACATTCTAAAAAACCGCTCTAATAATAAAAAAATAGTCATAATTTCTTTTTTTTGTGGCCTGCTTCTCTTAGTTTACGGCAATTTCTTACTAACTTTACCTTGTGTTTTATTTGCCAAACTGCTAATCACTCATAAGAAAAAAATCAAATTAATCCCCCAATTCACAATAAACACTCTTATTTTTATTCTACCAACAGTATCCTGGATACTTTTTTTGAAAATCATAAAGACAACCTATTATAATCATGAGATAGAAAGATATCGTCAATTAGTCTGGATAAAAGACTCGCTAGAAATTTCCATCAAGGAATTTTTAACTAAATTCTATGACTTTACCCAGGAATACCTTCACACATTTACCGAAATCAACTTCTTTATCATCTTTGCCATACTATTAAGTCTCCTGATTAAAAGAAAAAAAATTCAATTATCCCAAGAACAAAAACTTATATTGAAATCCTTACTGTTTACATTCTTGATTTTCTTCACCTTTTTCTGGCTCTTGGGCTTTTATCAGCAAAGACTGACCTTTAGCCTCCTTCCAATTATTATCTGCTTAATCGTCTTTGAGCTTAAACTTTTAAAAATGAACAAAAAGACCTACGCGCTAATCTTTCTTTTCGCTATCATCTGGCATCTGTGGAATGTTCTTAGCTACGGTCCCTTTAATTAAACAAAACATCGACTAAGGGCAAACCACACCTTGTACTTTTCCAGAGTTTTTTTATAAACTTAAGAATAATCAGCTATATTGACAATTAAATCGACTCAATTTAAAATCTCTAAAAATAATTAGATGACAACAAAACCCCAACTAACATCCAGCATCAACAAACTAAAAGGAATCGGCTTCAAAACCCAAAACCTGCTCTATAACCTTGGTATCGAAACGCTGGAGGATTTAATTTATTACTTTCCCTTTCGCTGGGACGATTTTAGCTTAAAAACCCCGATCTCGAAATTAAAACCTGACGAAAAAGTCACTGTTAAAGCTAAATTAATCGCCATCAATAATTCCAGAAGCTTTTATCGAAAGCTGGCAATCACCGAAGCGATCGTCAAAGACGAGACCGGAAATCTAAAAATAATTTGGTATAATCAGCCTTTCTTAATCAATTCTCTAAAAGTCGGCCAAAAATATCTTTTTAACGGCAAAACCAAAATTTCCAAAGGCTCTCTTTTTCTTCAATCTCCTTCTTTCGAAAGCCTAAACCAAAAAAAAATCGATAATCAAACCGATCTTATCCCGATCTATAATGTCACCAAAGGTATAACTCCAAAGATGCTTCGCTACTATATAAAGCAGGCTCTACCCTTAACCAAAAAACTGTGCGAATTTCTGCCTGAAGAAATTATCCAAAACCAAAGACTGGTTTCTATCCAAAAGGCGCTAAAGGATATCCACTTTCCCAAAAACAAGTACGACTTAATTCATGCCAAAAGAAGATTAAGCTTCAATGAACTTTTCCTTCTACAACTCAATTACCAAATCAAAAAAGCCAAATGGCAAAAATTAAAAGCCAAAAAAATCCAAAAAAAAATTCCCTTTGTTAAAAATTTCCTCCAGAAACTTCCTTTCACTCTTACCAACGACCAAAAAATCGCTCTTTGGAAAATCGTTCAAGATCTAGACTCCGAAACTCCAATGAATCGACTTTTAGAAGGAGATGTCGGCTCGGGAAAAACCATCGTCTCGGCCGTCGCCTGCTTTAGCGCCGCCAAAAGCAAAAAGCAGGCAGCCTTAATGGCTCCCACCGAAATTTTAGCCAAACAGCATTTCGACGAATTCTTAACCTACAATAAATATCTAAAACTTCCCCTTGCTTTATTAACCAATTCCCTAACTTACATTTCAACCAACAGCCAAAAAAATAAAATCAAAAAAGAAGCACTTATTGAAAAAATCAAAAAGGGCAAAATTAAAATTATCATTGGCACTCATTCCATCATCCAAAAAAAAGTTCAATTTAAAAATATAAGCCTGATTGTAGTTGACGAACAACACCGCTTCGGGGTAGAACAAAGAGCCCATCTTATAAAAAACAGCAAAAGCAAAACAACACCCCATTTTCTTTCAATGTCGGCAACACCCATCCCGAGAACCTTGGCCCTGACTATTTACGGGGACCTGGATATCTCCTTGATAAAGGAGATGCCCAAAGGTAGAAAAAAAATTATAACCAAAATCGTACCTCCTCAAAAAAGAAACCAAGCCTATACTTTTATAAAAGAGCAGATTCTCAAAGGCCGCCAAGCCTTTGTAATCTGCCCTTTAATCGAAGAATCGGAAGTCCTGCAAACCAAATCAGCCCAAGAAGAATACCAAAAATTAAGCCAGGAAATTTTTCCCAATCTAAAAATCGGCCTGCTTCACGGCCGGCTTAAAAATCAAGAAAAAGAACAAATAATGAAAAAATTTGTAAAAAATAAAATCTCCATTCTGGTTTCAACTTCGGTGGTCGAAGTCGGAGTTAATGTGCCCAACGCCACCATCATGATGATTGAAGGCGCGGAAAGATTCGGTTTGAGTCAACTTCATCAATTCAGGGGACGAGTCGGCCGAGGAGATCATCAATCGTTTTGTCTTTTGTTCACGGAATCACCGGCGCCTAAAACCTGGCAGCGCCTAAAATATCTCGAAGAATCAAAAAACGGCTTTGAATTGGCCCAGAAAGACTTAAAATTAAGAGGCCCCGGCGACTTTTTAGGGGATAGACAGTCCGGTTTTTCAAATTTAACCATCGCCTCCTTAAAAGATCTGGACTTAATCAGAATCTCTCGAGAAGAAGCCAAAAAACTGATTAAAGCCGACCCCGGCCTTGACAACCACCCCAAATTAAAAAAGAAAATCGAAATTTTCAAAAAGGAAGTTCATTTTGAATAAATCACAATCTATAATACAAAGACTATTCGAGAGCAAAAATTTCAAGTTTAGCAACCCGCGCCACGCGCGGGTTGCTAAACTTAATTCTTGTCTTCTCGGACAATACGAATGTTAATTTTTTCAAAAAAATTTAGGATTACAATCTATATTTCAAAGTCAGCCAAATAAAAATCATCGCCAAAATAAACAAACCAAAAATTTTCAAATTAGTCTGAAAAGTTAGAGCTAAAAAGCCCAAAGAAATACTCAAACAATACATTAAAAGAATAATTCGATTTCTGGAAAAACCGGCGTCCTCCAACTTGAAATGCAAATGCAGACGGTCTTCCCCCTGCCAAGGTTTTTTTCCATTAGCGGTCCTGATATAAGCCACATACATAAAATCCAATATCGGTATTCCCAAAACCAAGGCCGCTGTCGCGACTTTGCCGCCGGAATAAATCGACAAAAGAGCGATCATTGAACCGATAAGCCAGCTGCCGACACTTCCCAGATAAACTTTGGCCGGATAAAAATTAAAATATAGAAATCCCAAAACCGCGCCCGAAAGAATAATAGAAATAAAAGCGGTGTTCGGTTGATTTACAATCGAAGACAAACTCAAAAAAAACAAAGTCAAAAAAGTAATAAAACCCACTCCGCCCGCCAAACCGTCCATACCGTCGAACCAATTAAAAGCGTTAATAATAACCAAAATCCAAACAAAAGTAATCAAATATTTTAAAGAGGTCGGAAAAACCAATAAACCGAAAAAGGGCAAATGGACATGATTTATGAAATCGCCGGCAAAAAGAAAAACCAAAACGATCAAAATATGGACTAGCAACTGCAGAAAGGGGCTAAGCCTATATTTATCATCCAAAAGCCCAAAAACGATTATTAAAACCGCTACCCCCAGGATACTCCAAAAATCTTTGGCCAATATTTGAAATTCATTCCCCAAAAAATAACTAAAGCTTAACAATAGAAGAAAAACAAGGGCAATAATCAAACCTCCCAATCGTTTAAAATGAAGTTTGGAGTAATTTTTATTATCTATAAATTTGAATTTGAAAAAATAGATAAAAAACAAGGTCAAAACAAAAGCGATAATAAAATAAAGCAAAAAACTCATTAAAAAAAATTAAGCGATAAATTCTATTTCCTCCTCAAGCGTTATCCCAAACTCGTTTTTCACTCTGGTTTTAGCCATTTGAATAAGCTCCAAAACTTCACTGGATTCAGCATTAAAAAGATTATAAATTACATTCCCATGGTCCTTGGAAATCCTGGCATCTCCAACTCTTTTACCTTTAAGGCCCACCTTGTCAATCAAATAACCGGCTGGAATTGTTTTCACCTCCTTAATCTTTTTTCCCTGTTCGGCCAAATTGTTATCCTTATAAAATTCCTCTATTAAATCCCTAATCTCTTTTCTCTGTTGCAAATTGGCCGACTTAATAATCTCGCTTAAATCGATATTTTTAAAAATACTGCCGGCCGAAGGATGTTTATAATAAGCTTTATCCTTCCTCGACGCCAAAATCTCATCCCGCTCTTTTTTCAAGGTTTTTTTATCCACTACATCCAATTCAAACCTGGCTCCGGCAATTACCAATTCCTTCCTCGACTTAAAAATACTGTCCCTGTACCCGAATTTGGACTTCTTTTTTTTAAAAGACTCAAATTTTAAGGATGAAACATTCAAAACCAGCACTTCCCTCAATTTATCGCTCACACTCACTCCAAAAGCTCCGGCATTCCCTCTTATTGCCCCGCCAACGGTCCCGGGAATTCCGCTTAATTTATGAATTCCGCTTAATCCTCTATCTACGCTAAAATTAACTAATTCAGTCAATAAAGCACCCGCTTCCACATCGATCATCGTGCCATTTTCATCTATCGAAGAAGCGTTCATTTTAACTATCCAGCCTTGGAAACCGGCTGAGCTAAAAAGAATATTACTGCCTCCTCCGATAATTCTAAAAGGCAATTTGCTTTTTTTGATCTCAAAAAAAACAGTTTCCAAATCGTCTAAATTGGTTACTTCAACAAAATATTTAATCCGGCCTCCGATTTTAAAAGTGGTTAACCGGCTCGCTTTTTTGTTTTTCTCTATTTTATACATTACAAATTTTATTTTTTGATCAAATTATGAACCCTCCAAATATCCCCGGCGCCCATCGAAATAAAAACCGTATTTTCATTAAGAGTCTCCTTGAGCTTAGGCGCTAAACTATAAAGATCTTTAACATATTCGGCTTTCCCTCCAAAATCATTAATCAATTTTTCGAGATCCCTGGAATGAACTTTTATTTTTCCTGCTTTTTCTCTAGCCGAAGCGTAAATATCTATAAGGTAGACCAAATCAGCCAAAACCAATGCTTTTGCAAACTCTTTCAAAAATTTCTTGGTCCGAGTATAGGTATGCGGATGAAAAGCCACCACTATCTTCTTGGCGGGAAAAAATTCTCTGGCACCCTTGATAGTCGAAACAATTTCCTCTGGATGATGGGCATAATCGTCATATAAGCTGGACCCGTTGAATTTTCCCTGATATTGAAATCTTCTTTCGGTCGAGAGAAAACCGCTTATCTTTTCAATGCAAATGCCAAGCGAAACACCCAAACAATTGGCGGCCGCGATTGCGGCAATCGCATTTAGCGCATTATGCAAACCGTTTTGAAAAATTTTACACCTCATTTTTCGCCCTTTACCAACCGATTTAAAAACGATTTCCTGATAGCCTTCGCCCAAATTCCTTCTCAATAGTTCAAAATCCGCCTTTTTATCAAATCCGAAACTAATCTTTTTACAATCAACCTGTTTGGCAATCTTTAAAGCGTTTTTGTCTTTTATATTATAAACAAAATAACCGTTTTTCGGGATTTTTTTTATAAAGTCAAAAAAAATCTTGTTATACTCACCTTGATCTTTAAAAAAATCCGGATGATCAAAATCAATATTGGTCAAAACAACCATAAAAGGATTCAAATACCTAAGTTTGTTTTGATATTCATCGGCTTCCACCACAAAAAGATCGCCACTCCCCGAACAAGCGCTCTTTCCCCAATTAACAAACTTACTTCCGATCAAAGCACTTGGATCCTTTCCCCCTTCCTTCAAAAGATAAGCCAACATTGCCGCCGTGGTTGTCTTACCGTGAGTACCGCAAACCGCTATCCCCTTTGCCTGATTAAATAATCTCCCTAAAAACTCGGGATAACTGACCATTTTTAAACCTTTCTTTAAGGCGTACTCAAATTCCGGATTATCCTTATTATAAGCGGTCGAATAAAGAACCAGATCAACATCCAAAGGAATATTTCGGGGATTAAAATTTTCAAAAAAAGTTACTTTTAAACTTTTAAGAATTTCATCTGTATAAAAAGTCTCCCCGGTATCGGAACCCAAAACTTGAACTCCTTTCGCCTTCAAGATTTCGGCCAGGGCCGTCATCGCCACTCCCTTAATACCAATCATGTAAACCTTTTTCAAATCTTCCACTTTTTTCATGAATTTTAAACTATTGAATAACCAAAACTAAAATCAATCAATAAATATTATCAAAATCAAGTACATTTGAGCTGGCCTCCAGATCAATCTCGATTTCTTCCCTAACCGGAATTTCTCTCGGCCACAAAAATCTAAAATCCCGGACTTCCCCCGGCGTCACATCGTTAATATTGCCTTTATTTAAAGCGATCAATTCCCCGTTTTCATCTTTAACGACACTCACCAGGTGCAGAGTATGTAAATTATAGCTACTCCTGTTAACTACCTGAAAGTTAATTTCAAAAAACCGGCCCGCCTCTTTCGCATAAGCATAGCTTTGGTTTAAAGTCTCAATTTTGGGATATTCGGACTCTTCAAATTTAACAAAATCACTCTCCTCCAATTCTTCCAGTTCCAATTCCACTTTGGTCGGATTCGAAGTCACATTAATTCCCGTCTCCACGATATATTTTTCCTCTTTAGGCAAAATATAGGTTTCCCCGCTTCTTGATCCCACTTTGCCGGATTCGTCATATAGGACAAATTCATATTTCAAAACCTGAACCCCGTAACCGGAGTTGGAATTAAAAATTTTACCGAAAACATCGTATCTGGAAGCATCTTCCACCAAATCGGCCTCCTGAACTTCGATTTGCTTTAATTCAACCTTTTTGGGGCATTCCTTTGGGCAAACTCCTCCACAGTCAATACCGGTTTCATTTTGATTTCTTTTTCCGTCCTCACAGCTGGGTTTTATAAACATCCCGTAAATCCAGTAGGAAATACCTGCAAAGATAAACAAAAAGATCAAAAGGATTATTATTTGTTTTAACAATCTAGGCATAGAAAATTTAATTTTTAAAGCAAAGTTTTTCGCCTACCATAAACCGAATAAAAATCTCTCCTCCATTATAATATTATTTTAAACATTTTTTCAAGCAAATAAAAAAACCCATAATCCTGGCGATGGCCTACTCTCACCCGCCCAAATTTACTTAACATTTAAATAAACTTAGGCGGGCTACCATCGGCGCAGGCAAGCTTAACTTCTGAGTTCGGGATGGGATCAGGTGTGGCCTTGCCGCTTGAATCACCAAGATTATAGGTTTTTTTAAAAATTACCGACTGCCGCGGAGGAAAAATAAAAAACCATCCCCACAAAAACTATCATAAAAAACAACAAAACAACCAATTTCAAACCTTCTTTGAGTTTTGATTTTTTATCATTCATAAAAATAAGATATAAAAACAAATTCAATTTGTCAAGATGATGATTTTTTCTTTTTCGAGAATTTCTTCCATTCCACCAAAAG
>WJJX01000073.1 GCA_014729445.1 Candidatus Moraniibacteriota bacterium
CCTACCGTCTGTACGAATCGGTTGACAGGGTACGGGAAAAATACGGTTATTCCGCTCTGGCCGGAGGACGATCCATTGATCTTCTGAAAAAACTGCCAAGGAACAGGGACCGTGGATTCACACTTCGTACACCTTCACTTACACAGTAATCATTCCCTGCACCGGGGCTGCAGCTCCATTGAAGAGATCGCTGCCCGGGCCTCCGGTGCCGGTATGGAGGCAATCGGACTCACAGATATCAACAATCTGTACGGTGCTGTTGATTTTTATGAGACATGCACAGAACAGGGCATCAGGCCGGTAATAGGAACCGAACTCGAAAAGGACGGCCGCTCACTGCTGATGTATGCTGCAGATGATGCGGGCTACCGTTTTATGTGCAGGGCAATCACGTCGCGTCTGTGTGAGCCCGGCCTCTCTCTTGAGGAAATCATATCCCGCAATCTGCCGCAGGGAATATATGCCGCGGGATTTGACAGGCAGATCCTGAACACCGTGCTTCAGTTCATTCCCGCACATCAGGTATTCGCCGGTCTGCGTCCGCAGGACACCCGTTCCATCTCACGGATGAACTTTGTCAGGGAAGCAGCCGCAATGGGAATTCAGCCCCTGGCCTGTGCGGATATGTATATCCCTTCACCTGATACAGACAGTCTGTACAGAACACTGCGCGCAATCGGCAAAAATACGGCTGTCGAACATATCGAGATTCCCCGCAGCTGCAGGGACTGTTCTTTTTTTGATGAACAGAAAGCGCGTGAGCTTTTCAGCGAATTCCCGGAAAGCGTCTCAAACACCCTCAGGGTCGCCCGGAGCTGCAGCTTTGAGTTCGACTTTTCAAAAACAGTCTTCCCTGAATGCGACATCCCTGAGGGAGAGACCGCGTTTTCATGGCTGCACACAATCTGCCAGGAACAGCTCGGGAAGTATTACAGTCCGGTTACACCCGAAGCAGTCTCCCGTCTTGCTCATGAACTCTCTGTTATAGAGCAGACCGGATTTTCAGAGTACTTCCTGATCGTACGGGAGATCATGAGCTACGCCCGGCATCATTCCATACCCACCACAGCCCGGGGGTCGGGGGCCGCCTCCCTTATCACATATCTCCTGGGCATAAGCGATGTAGACCCCATACAGTACAATCTCCAGTTCGAGCGGTTCCTGAACGCCTACCGCACCGACTGTCCCGACCTGGACATAGATATCTGCTGGCGCAGGCGGGACGAACTCATCGAACATGTGTATGAAACATACGGCCATGAACGCACAGCCATGATCTCAACCCACAACGGGTATCACCCCAGATCCTCCTTCCGCGATGCAGCACTTGCACACGGTGTGAGCATGGACAGAGTCAACTTTCTTTCCAAACGGATACACAGGGAGGAGTTCCCGTCAGCCACCGAACTTCTTATGATGCTGCCCCGCTCCATGTCACGCCCGGGGGACAGGGAGCTGTTCGATTCCGTACTGGAGATCAGCCGCCGGATGGACGGGTTTCCGCATCACCTTTCCATACACTGCGGCGGTGTTGTAATCGCTCCGGTGCGTATAACAGACCATGTTCCGCTCGAGCCCTCATCCAAAGGACCGCTGATCACCCAATTCGAAATGAGGGCAATAGAGAAGATCGGACTGGTCAAGATTGATCTGCTCGGACAGCGCGGCCTTTCCACGATTTCCGAAACTGCCGCACGGGTGAAGGAGCGTACAGGCACTGACATCGTACTCCGGGATATCCCTGACCGCGACACTGAAACCGCAGCACTTCTGAAGACAGGAAAGACCATCGGCTGCTTTCAGATCGAAAGCCCGGGCATGCGCGGTCTTATGGAAATGCTGCAGACTTCAGACATCCCGCTCCTTACAGCCGCACTCGCCCTCATACGGCCGGGCCCCGCTTCTGCAGGCATGAAAAGCACGTTTGTACGCAGGGTGAGGGGATTTGAAAAGAATACATCCCCTCTCCGGTGCCTTGAGGAGACACACGGGATCATGCTCTACCAGGAGGATATCATGCGGGCCGTGCGCGAAGCAGCCGGTCTTTCACTCGACCTCGGAGAGAAGATGAGAAAAGCGATTGAGAAACGCCCGGATCCTGAGCAGATGAAAAAGATCGCGGATTACTTCATCCGGCGTGCAGTGAAAAAAGGAATGGGTTCTGAAACAGCACGCGGTATATGGGAAAATATTCAGCAGTTCTCAGGCTATTCCTTCTGCAAAGCGCATGCAGCTGTGTACGGAGCCTGCGCCTACCGTGCGGCGTGGCTCAAGGTGCACTATCCGGCTGAATACATGACTGCAGTAATGAATAATCACACGGGCATGTATCCGCGAAGCGCCTATATAGAGGAGGCGCGCAGGATCGGGGTGAACATTCTGCAGCCCCATGTTCTCAAAAGCGATGCTGAATTCACAACTGAAGATGACGGGCTGCGGGTCGGACTCTGTGAAATACACGGACTGTCCTCTTCTGTGATCAGGCGCATCATCGCTGAACGGGAGGAACGGCCGTTCCGGTCCCCGTTCGATTTTTTCCAGAGAGCAGTTCCCCCGGTTCCTGAAGCAGAAGCACTGGTACTCTCAGGAGCACTTGACTTCTGGGAGATCAACCGTCCGACACTGATCTGGATATGCAGGAACAGGGATGCTGAACCCGCGCTCCCTTTCCCTGATGAGTACTGCCCTGACCTTCCGGATTACAATGAGGCTGAAAAAATGAAGTACGAATACGAGTACCTCGGGTTCACCTGCAGCAGCCACCCCCTGTCTTATCTGAGAAAGCAGGAGGGTTTTCCAGATGCAGCTGTTCTTTCAGAGCTTGAACATCATACAGGGGAAGAGATCACTGCGGCAGGCATCGGGCTCACCGCCCGTTCATGCAGAACAAAGAAAAAGGAGACTATGGGATTTCTCACCATAGAAGACGAAACAGCCACAGCTGAAGTTACGCTTCAGCCTGCGAAGTACCCTCTCTTCCGGCCGATCATATATTCAAGAGGACCGTTGTTGGTAAGCGGAAAAGTAGAGGAACGCTACGGACATCTTTCGATAATAGCGGAGAATATAAAAGCGTTAGGTGTTTAGCATTCGCTACGCTCATTGCGTTTAACGTTTAGCGACTTTGGACGGCTTTCAGCCACAAGCCTGCGTCTGAAGGAAAAGTTTATTAGTGTTATTCCTTCCCCAACGCAGCGAGTGAAACGAGCACTCAACGCAGCCCGTAGGGTGCTAAACGCGCAACGCAGGCCATAGGCCGCTAAACGACTTAATAGCGTCCGTATTTCTGAATCGCAGCCATGATGAGTCTCAGACCTGTCAGGCGGGAACCGTTGTTTATACTGCCGGCAGTTGCAAAATTCAGCCCTTTTGTTTCTTTCACCTGATCAAAATCACGAAGGAATTCAGCAACGATATTCACCTCTTCATTGCGTGAGAATGTAAATGGAGCAAGCTGGCCCTGGATAACGGTATCGGGCATATGTTCATGAATTTCAGATACTGTGAGCGTGGGACCGAAGTTGCAGCCCTGAAGATTGAAACGTGCCAGGATCGGCAGAAGATGGGCCATGTCAGAATCCGAATGCTGATACCGCCAGTCATCAGGATCAGGTGCATACCTGTCAAACATAGTCTGCAGCACCGGGGCCCCGAAAAATTCGTACATGTCCGGTGTCAGCAGGCAGCAGTTGTCATCAGCAAAGGAAAAGCCTTTTCTCTTCTCTCCTGCTTCTTCATCAAGAATATCACGGATTCCGGTCATGGTCTGTATGATACAATCCCTGAATCGTGCGGCAAGCTCTTTATTGTCCACAAGCAGGAAGATCAGGTTCTCAGCACCATATACAGAAGCCGCAAAAGTGACCGGACCGCG
>WJJX01000074.1 GCA_014729445.1 Candidatus Moraniibacteriota bacterium
ACTTTTAAGTTATGCCCAAGGGATTATCGACGGTGATTTTGATCAAAAATTTGAACAATTTGAGCAGATTCAATGCGAATTTAAAGATTTATCGACTGTATTTAAAAAATTAGAAATGAAAAAAGACAGAAAGACAAGTAAAAAAATTAAAATTTTAAACGACAGTATTAATGGGAAAAATAACTTGAAAAAGAAAGCAAAAAAAGTAATTAAAATGCAAGAAGATAAAATTTTGAAATTTTTTAATAGAATTATTACAGCTCAAGCAGCCAATCCACAAACTTTTCAGGCAAATCATTACAAAAAAATAATAGATTTGATGAACGATTTAACCATGTCCGAAGATAAGAAACTCACAATTCCTCAAAAAATTAAAGCCATAAAAGAACTTTTAGCCGATTTTGAAAAAGAAGGCTACTCAATTACCGTTGGCTCATTTTACGTCGGTTATTCAAAAAATTAATAACTTTTTTTCCGCTTTGACTACCAAAATTTTTATTTTTCTGATAATATTTCAAGCTTAGGAATTTTTTAGCTTGAATCAAAATTATGAATTTAAATAAAATATTAAAAAAAAGCGGAATTAAACGCGAAGACTTTTTAAAAACCGGCTTAAAAGAATTCGAATTGCTAAGAATTCAAAGAAATTTTATCGAAACACGAAAAGATTTGGAACCTTTGGCCAGGTATATCGTTAAACAGCTGCATAACTCGGATAAAGTACATTCGATTAGGTATAGAATTAAAGATGCGGATAACTTAATCGCCAAAATCATTCGAAAAAAAATTCAAAATCCAAGTCGCATCATTAATATTAGAAATTACAAAAAAGAAATTACCGATTTGATCGGAGTAAGAGTTTTGCATTTGTTTAAAAACGATTGGAAACATATTCATGAATTTATTAAAAGCAATTGGATTTTTTACCAAAATAAAAAACCCATTGTTTATTATAGAGAAGGCGATTCGGTTAAAATGATTAAATCTTTTGAAAAAAAAGAATGTTTAGTTAAAGAACATCCTTTCGGTTATAGATCGGTTCATTATTTAATAGAATCTCGGCCGGGAAAAGAACCTCACATCGCCGAACTGCAAGTTAGAACGATTTTCGAAGAAGCATGGAGCGAAATCGATCATACGGTGCGCTATCCAAATCAAATTAAAAATCCTCTTTTGGAACAATATTTGGTTATGTTTAACGGATTGGTAGGAAGTGCCGATGAAATGGGTTCCTATGTTGTGCATTTGAAAAACGAATTATTAAAGCTGCATAAAAAAAACGCCGAAGATCGACGGGAAAAATCCAAAATCATTAATTTACTTAGAAATAAAATCAACAATCTTGAAATGAAACCGGAAGAAGTAAAAGATATTGAAGGAAAATTGGACGGTTTAATGAACGTTCCGATTCTGGATCCATATTCGGTTTGGATGAGAAGCAAAGGCAGCAAAAAAGTCGATAAAGTAGATTACGAATTAATGGATACTTTACTTCAGGAAGAGGAAAATATGAATAAAGATGAGCTTTTAGAAACTACTTTAAAAGCAGAAAACAACGAAAGTTTAGCAAATTTGGATATTAATGAAATTAAGAAAAAGGGAAAAAATAAAGAAAAACAAAAAAATAAGAAATAAAGGGCATTGTTTTTCTGTTTTTTGATTTTTTTTGATTTTTTGTTCATTTTTTAAGATTAAGAATTTAATTTTGATTTGATTTTAGCTTATTTCGATTTATTTTTCCAATAGCGCCTTTTTCCACTATAAGTAAACTTTTAATTTATTATTCGTTATTTTTTTAGTCTCAATGACCAATTAATTACTGAAGTGTTGACATTTTTTGAAAATTTGTTTACTTATATGTTATATTTTATTAATTGGTTTTATCATTTATTGTAAAAAAAATGGAAATTTTCAAAAAACAGCTCGGTCAAAGAATTGCCGAGATTAGGAGGAAAAACAATTTAACACAAAGGCAGCTTTCAAAAGATTCCGGATTACATTCCTCCTACATCTCCAGTCTTGAAAAGGGCGAACGAAATATAACATTTGATAATATCATTAGAATTGCGGATGCTTTGCATATAGGTTTGGAGGAGCTTTTTACTCAACCGAAAAAAAAGAAAAAGAAAACCAAATATAAACCAAAAAAAATTAAATTTTTTCGCTTGGGAGGAACTTGGGACATGAAAGTGACGGATCAAGGTCTTCAAGGGGAAGGAATTATGGACGATATGGCTTTAATGGAAATCGAGAAAAATTTAAATTACGACGAAGAAAATTTAATGAATTATTTTAATTTAAAGCTTGAGCGGGCAAAATCTAAAAAATTAAACCTGGTCGATCATCTTTCATGGATTAGAAATATCAAAAACTTAGCTTATGGTGATTTTATTCCATTATTTAGTGGCGACAGCTCGCATTATCGGCCCAGTTTGTACGCTCCGCTTTTTTCATATTTGCTGAAGGAATTAAACAGCGAACCGAATGTTCCGATTTTAGCCGGAATCGGAACCGATACGACCGATATTTTTGTTTCAATGCTGGATGTTTTTATTTTTGATAAAAAAGCAGCGCCGGTTTTGGTTTCCGGAGCCAATCGAAGCATTAACGAAAAAAATTCGGATGCGCCGATTAATTTTTACGAATTGGTAATTACGGCTCAAATGTATTTAAAACCG
>WJJX01000075.1 GCA_014729445.1 Candidatus Moraniibacteriota bacterium
AATTCGTATTCAATATAATCTTTCATAGATTAAAAAGTTTTAAAAATTAAATAAAAAGAATCTAAAATTCACCAAAGGCTTTATTTATAGGTTTTTTTAATTTAAAACAAGGCTAAAAATAGTTTAACAGAGCATTTTAGTTTGTAAATATTGACAAAAATTTGATTTTGTTTGATTATGAATAAAGACTTAATTTAACTTAAATGGAAATTTTTGTTTTGATAATTGCTTTTATACTTATTATCTTGGGGGTTCTTTTGTCCTTTATTCCTTCAATGCCGGGAACCATCGTCGCTTATTTGGGAATTTTGCTCTATGTGATTTTCGATAAATTCGAAGTTTTTCCTTTATGGTTGTTTGTTTTGATTACTTTAATAACCATTTTTTCCACTTTTATCGACAACATAGCAGGCGCTTTGGGAGTCAAAAAATTCAAAGGATCCAAACACGCTATCATATTTTCGATAATCGGGGGCTTTTTGGGCATGCTTTTTTTTAATTTGATCGGATTGTTATTGGGGACTTTCTTAGGCGCTTTTATCGGCGAGTTTTTTGTTGCCAAAAATACGAAAGAGCAATCTTTTAAGGTGAGTCTAGGCACTTTTTTGGGATTTATAGGCGGATTGGTAATGAAGATAATCATTTCTTTGTTTATGTTTTTTTCTTTCATTGTGGTTACTATAAAAGCTCTTTAAAGGTATTTAGAGTTGATTTATTTTTGAATTAAAATATAATTTTATCAAAGAGAAAGAGTTATCTTGAATTTTTTAATAAAATTCAAATATTAGCCAGCCTCTCCGGGAAAGAAAAATTCTTGCATTAGGAAACTGTGCTTTAATCCGATGCCTGATTTAGAAAATTGTAATTTTTCGACAGTCCTGATAATAAGATTTTAAAAACATAATTGAAAATGAAGGATTTTGTAACCAAAAAGAATATATTGAAGTTGATTTTTTTTCTGATGGTTTTTGCGATGCTGAATGCCGGAGTTTTTGTTTATGCCTATAAAGATGCTCAAATCCCTTCGATTTTTGAGCATAATAATTCTAATCCCGGCGATAAGATAAAGGAAAAAACGGTTAAAATAAAGACGAATAAAAAGGAATATATGGTTAGAACTCAAAAAGAAAAGGTTAAGGATTTGGTAGACGAGCTTGATATCGAGCTTAGTGAGGAGGATTTTATTTATCCGGAATTGAATTCGCCTTTGAGGCACAATTCCAATGTAATAATTAACAAAAAAAATTTATATTATGTGAAAGTCGATGATCGAAATTTGGAACATAGAAGTTATGAAATTTACGTTAAAGATATTTTAAATGAGATGGAGCTTACCTTGAATGAATCCGATCTGGTGGAGCCCGCTTTGGATGAGTTTGTGGTAAGTGATTCCGAAATTGTAATTACCAGAGTCAAACAGGAAGAGCTCGTGATCGAAGAGGAAATACCTTTTGAAGTAATCGAAAAAGAGGATGCTGATTTGGATTTTAATAAAACCAAACTTGAACAGGAGGGCCGAAAAGGAATTAAGGAAATTAAATATCTTGTAACTTATGAAGACGATCAGGAGGTTGACAGAAAAATATTAGAGCAAAACATATTGAAAGAGCCTAAAGATAAAATCGTAGTTAAAGGAACCAAGGTAAGAACGGGTAAACCCGATAGAGGTTTGGCTAGCTGGTACGCTTATACAGGCAAAATGGCCTGCGCTTCCTTGAAGCATCCCAAAGGAACCTGGCTAAAGGTTACCAATGTTGAAAACGGAAAAAGCGTGAATGTGATTGTGAACGATAGCGGACCTTATGTAGAAGGTAGAATTATTGATCTGGATAAAGAAGCCTTTAAAAAAATAGGCAACCTGGGGCAGGGTGTAATAGAAGTGAAAGTGGAAAAAATTAAACAATAAATATTAAATAAATAACTATGACCCAAAAGAAACAAATTTATAAATGTAATGTCTGTGGTAATGTGGTCGAGGTTTTACATGAAGGAGCCGGGGAGTTGGTTTGCTGCGGCGAGCCTATGGAATTATTAGAGGAAATAAAGGAGGATAAGGGAGCAGAGAAACATGTGCCTCAAATTACCGGTGAAGGGGATTCTATAAAGGTAAATATCGGATCCGTGCCCCATCCAATGGAAGGAGATCATTATATTGAATGGGCTGAAGTTCAAAAAAAGGACGGTAAAATTATCAAAAAATTCCTAAAACCGAATGATAAACCCGAAGTGGGATTTAATTGTAAAGAGGCGGAAGTGAACAAAGTTAGAATTTACTGCAATGTCCACGGTTTATGGTCAACCTAATACTGTACAATAGCGGACAAAGCGTTGACATTGTTTAAGCAGTTTGATAAATTAGATTTGTTTTATAGTTCAAACAGCTAGAGAGAGCTATATTTTTAATTTTATATTTTTTATGCCAACCATCAATCAATTAGTTAAGAAAGGAAGAAAGAGTAAAGTAAAGAAATCCAAATCTCCCGCTTTACAGAGATTTTTTAATACGCAAAAAAACAGGCCCGTTGATTATCCCAAGGGAAGTCCTTTTAAAAGAGGAGTCTGTGTTAAGGTGGCCACTACTACCCCTAAAAAACCCAATTCCGCGTTAAGAAAGATTGCAAGGGTTCGACTGACCAACCAAATGGAAGTCACGGCCTATATTCCTGGAGTCGGTCATAATTTGCAGGAACACTCTATTGTGTTAATCCGGGGCGGCAGAGTTCCTGATCTGCCGGGTGTCAGATATCATGTAGTTAGAGGTGTTTTGGATGCCGAAGGAGTTTCGGATAGAAAGAAGGGCCGAAGCAAATATGGAGCAAAAAGACCTAAAGAAGCTAAATAATTGATTAATTTTTTTTAAAGGTATGAGTAAAAATGATAAAGGGGATCTAAAATATAATAATGTCTCGGTTGAAAGATTGATTGGACAGGTTTTAAAACAGGGTAAAAAATCCAAAGCTCAAGAAATAGTTTACGAATGTTTTGACATAATTAAGCAAAAGACTAAAAAAGATCCAATTGATGTTTTTGATGATGCGGTTAGAAATGTCGCTCCGACTTTAGAGGTGAAGGCTAAAAGAATTGGAGGGGCCAATTATCAGGTTCCGGTTCCGGTTATGGGAAATAGACGGCTGACTTTGGCTCTAAGGTGGATTTTAGCGGCTTCAAGAGGCAAGAAAGGCAAAAAAATGGCGGTAAAATTGGCCAGTGAAATTATTGATGCTTCCAATAAACTGGGAATGGCAGTTAAGAAAAAAGAGGATGTTCACAAAATGGCTGAAGCCAATAAAGCTTTTGCTCATTTTGCCAGATAGTAATTAATCCC
>WJJX01000076.1 GCA_014729445.1 Candidatus Moraniibacteriota bacterium
ATTAATCAGCTCAGATTGAGCCTTGGCCATTAAAACGGCGCTTTTTTCACTGCGAGCAAAAACCGCTTTAATTTTTTGGCTCCTTTCAATCGCCTCCAATAAAGGCAAATTGCTATTATCAGGAACCCCAAAAATCAAATTCAGTTTGAACTTTTCCAACTGTTCAACGATTTTATCAGCCACCTTCGGTTGGTAAACAATAACGACTTTCTTCGACTTTGGAGGAGCAATCAAAGAAAATCCGCTTTTGGGAGCATCACAATTGGGACATCGGTAAAATCGAGGCAGATTTTTAAAATTATGCCCCAACTCTTGTTTCCTATATATCCAATCGCAATGGCTGCATTTATATCGATCATTCATAAAAAATTGGTGGATTAGCTAATAAAAACTGCCTGTTTTTAAAAATATAAATGCTTTACCGATTACCCCTGCGCGGCGGCGATAATTGGCAAAGACAGGCGATTATTTTTTAAAATAATTGGGTATAAGACAATCTTAACACATTGAAACCGTTTTTCCATCTGATTTTTATCGGCCTTATTGATTACCAAAAGCGCATTTATGGTGCTTTTAAAAAGTGAGGTGAAAAGATTATTTTTATAATCCAGGTTGTTTTCAGCATTCAAATTTCGAAGTAATTTTTTAACCATTGTAGAACAATTTGTAATTATAATGAGCGGCGCTTCCGTAAGTTGCGATTTTGTCCATTTTGAAAGTTCTGATTTGAACTTCAATGGGGATTCCGTTCGTTTCAATCGTCAAGTGAAGACTTTGATAACCGTTCTCCTTGGGAATACTGATGAAATCTTTAATCTTATCGTTTTTAACCGCCCAGTTGGAAAGAATTATTTCCATAATTCGATAACAATCTTTTTTTCTGTCAACGACGATTCTCAATCCTAAAATGTCGTTTATCTGCTCGAAGAGAATGTCTTTTTGAAGCATTTTTTTATTAATACTGGAGATTGTCTTTAATCTTGAAAATATCAAGGGTTTGATCTTTATTTTGGCCAGTTTTTTTTCGAGACTTTGTTTTATATTTTTCATATTTCTGATATACTCCTTTTCCTGAAGCTTCCGCTTTTTTAAATAACGGGTGAATTTTTTGGGATAAACAAGAGAAAAAATATCGTCCTCCAGTTTTTCCTTGAAGATGGAAAGCGTGCTTTGATTTAAAAGCCCTAAAGCGAATTTCAATTTCTTTTTGGGATAATATTTTTGTAACCCGCCGTATCCGCGATTTTTAATAATCATCATCAAATTAACCAAATAAAGATTGGTTAACGGCTCAAGACCATCTAGATCTTTAAAGATTTTTTGATCGAGCCTTTGAATGTCGTTTAAAGTGATAATATTTTGAGTTACACAAAAACCAAATTTTTTTCTAATATTTTTAAGATCAGTAGTCAGTCCGTAGGGATTTTGAACAAAAGAGGTAATAAGCAGACGATGATTCAAGGTGAATTTAGAGTAGAATTCTAAAATTTGAAGATTAATCCCTCCGATTTTAAAATTTGTGGTTTTTTCCAAATTTCTAATCAGCTCTCGGTTTGAAATTGTGCTTGTTTTATTCATTGGCACAATTGATATATTGCTTGAATAATTTCAGAAAAGACAATTTAATTCTAGCAATCAAATCGCAAAAAAGCAATTGAGTGAACTGGTGTAGAAGCCCCAATCCCCCGATACCGGCGTTTGGGGTTCGAACTAGTATAGAGCTATGAAATTTCAAAAATTTCCTCAAATATAAATCGGCTGAAAAAATATATTGTTATTTTAAATAAACATTTTTTGGATATTTTGGGTTTTTTATTTTTTAATTTAGTTTGGCTTATTTATTGTTCAACCAATTTGAGGCTTTGCTTGAATGTTATTCACTGGGGTTGCTTTGAATCTTGTTATAAAGAGCTTATCTTAGAAAAATTGAAGGGATTTAAAATAAAATGTAATTTTTTATAAACAGTTTTGTTCTTATTTTTACTAAATCCGGGTTTTTGAATTCAAGAAAATCTAATCCAAGCAATAATTACACTGCCAACCTGGAGGCTCGAGCGATTCTTTGGCTAGACATGGAATAAATACTCTTTGATCGACTTTTGATGAAACCAAGCAATAATCTTTATGCTTGGACAAATCGATATCGCTTAAAAATTCAACCTGATTTCTTTGATATCTTTCCACGTCGCTGCCCAGAGGCAGGTAGTAGAGCAATGTGTTGGTGATAAGTTTCGGATCGTCAAGATAAATGTTTAGGGGTTTTTGATTGAATTTTTGATTCACCGCTTCGGCCAGCTTTTTTTCCGCCGCTCCCCTTTCGGGATAAAACGGCACCAACAAATTTAAAACCACCATAAAAAGCACTAAATATTCAAAGCCGGCTTTATTTTTTTCTATAAGTTTATAAAGCCCGATCAAAAGAAGAAAGAAGAGGCCTAAACCCCAATAAAGGACAGCATATCCTGCTAATCCAAAAATTTTTGAAAATTTCAAAAATACGGCGGGAAACAGGATGTTTGATTCGCCGAAATCGGAGGCATTGAGATAGTAAAAAGGCGTGAAGTTAAGCAGAGCCAGACCGCAAAAAATGATTATGTCCCTGGGCCTCGATTTAATCAGGCCGTTGATTATGATCGAAATTGTTAAAGCCATTGAGGGGACAAGGGGAAGAATATAATGAGGAGATTTGGTTTTGGCCAATGAAAAAGAGATAAACACCGTAAAAAACCAAATCAAGGCCAAAATTAAACCCCTTTTTTCCGATTCCCTAAAATGCTTAATTAATTTTTGATAAAAAAGCAACAAGTAAATTAATAATGCCGCCAAGATAACCGACCAAACTCCGTAATGAGAAAAAAGAATCTTTAGGTAAGCCAAGGGCACCTCATCCCAGGGTGAGTGAATAATCGAATATTCGGATCTTTCCAGAAAGTGATATAAAAAATATTGATTAAGAAATATTTTGTCAAATTTAAGATACATAATTACGTGCCAAGGAAGCGTTATCAGTAAAAAAATCAAAAAGCCGATCAGAGAATAACCCGAAATTATTAATTTTAATTTTTTTAAGGCTATTAAGTAAATAAGATAAATAATAACCGCGTAGAATCCTAAAAAATTCTTGACAAGTATTCCCAGGGCGCAAAAGATCCAAAAATGAATCAGGTGTTTTTTATGCTTATTTTCGGCCAAAAAACCGAAATAAAGGGCGCCTAGAATGAAAAAAGTTAAAGCTGCATCGGTCATAACGGCTCTTGAATGCTTGATGAAAATCGGAATCGATCCGATAATTACGGCGCTTAAAAAAGCTGTGATTTTTTGATTGCTGATTTTTTGAGTAAAGAAATAGGCGGCAAGCATTGCTGCGGTAAGGAAAAATCCGTTAATCATTCTAAGGCCCGCTTCCTCCTGCGTTATGTATTTTTTAACCAACATAACCAGCCAAAGATACAAAGGCGGTTTCTCAAGCCAGATTTCTCCGCGCCAGTAAAATTCCAACCAATTCCCTTTGGCCAGCGTTTCTTTGGCCACTTGAGCGTAGATCGCCTCGTCTCCCTGCAGACTGCCTTTTAGCCTGATCAACGCCAAAAACAGACCGTAAAAGACAACTGCGATAATTAAGTAATTTTGTTTTAGATGGTTTTTTAGCTGCATTTTGGAGAGTTAGGGCGGGTCCCGTCGCTCGCGAGCTACGGGGCGGGGG
>WJJX01000077.1 GCA_014729445.1 Candidatus Moraniibacteriota bacterium
GGATATTCTCCCTTTAAAAGCTTTGTTTGAATATCCCGCCTAACAAACTGGCTTGTGTCATCCGAAGATTTTTTGGCAATAGCAAAGTGAATTTGCATAATAAACTTATCATCGCTTAAATTTGAATAATAAGCTTTTTCAGGAGTTCTAATTTCTTTTATAACACCTTCATCCATCATATAAATCACATTCCCGCCATCATAACTGTTTCTTGCGATTCTTGTTAAATGATAAACTAATATTCCGTTTGCTTTTCCTTTTTCAATCTCCTCAAGCATTCTATTAAACTCCTTTCGTCATTTTTTGTAAGCCGAAGCCGATTCCTCAAACCCTCCTGCCACTTTAATTCCTGTCCTCTTTATAAATGATTTAAGTTCTCTTTTTTGAGCCTGTAAACTTAACATTTGCGCATCTTCTCGATCACTGCTTTTTCTAATATACACGAAATATTTTATTTGTGTTTCTTTTGACATAATTTTAATTTAAAATCAACTAAAAAAGGCGGTTCTGGTGAACCCAACTCAACTAAGAATAGTTTTTGTCGGCAGAAACCGCCCATTCAGGGACAAAATATAAAATTCTTAGTTATTAAATTGGGTTCACGTTTTTATTATAAACAAATTCATTTTATTTTCCAATTTTTTCTTCTACCATTCCTTTATATCTATTTTTACGATATTTAAGTCCTAAGCATTGCCTGCAAGCTATAATTTTATTTAAAGGATGTTTATATAAAACTCCGATTCTTTTTTGACATTTTGGACAAGCAAACCAGTATCTTATTCCATTAAAACCAGTTTTTGATTCTGCTACCTCAATATTTATGTTTGAAACATTTAAATTAGATTTGATAAAAGTTTTTTTAAACTCTTTTCTTGCTTTTTTCATTAAGTCATTGATTTTAATTTGTCTGCATTGGTCCGTTAAGTAATTTTTTCCTAAATTATTTGGGGTCATTGATTTTTTCATTATTATTTATTTGTTGATTTTGGCTTATATAGGCTTTATTTGATTTAATATTCACCTTTAAGCTTGGTTGTTTAATTGCCCTTAATGTTTCAAGTCCTGAAATAAATTGGCGGTGGCAACGGTCGCATTCCATTGAATAAAATTTTAATAAATTAACCTGTTCATTGCATAAGGACGTTGGTTTGTCATAAAGTTTCATTATTTTTGAATATCCAAGTTTTCTAATATATGAATTAACAATTTGGTCAACTAATGCTTTTTCCGATAAAAGCTTACAGTTATATTCTTTTTCTATTTTGTTTTTCATCCTAAAAGCTAAACATTCATAATCTTTATCTATTGATTCAATTAAAGCGGTCCCTGTTTGATCATTAAAAGTTCTTGCTAAATCATAAATTGTTTTACCTTCTTTTTCGCTAAACGTATGATCGCTAGAAAAATGTTTTTCTAAAACTTTACTAATTTTTTTCAATTGATTATCTGACCCATAAAGCTTTTTACCTAAATTGATAATCCATTTTTTGGTTTTTTCAGGTGTGTAATTTGTTAGCTTTTTTCCCATATCAATATTTAAAGTTTAAAAAAATATCGTTTTTATCGTTTTACCGTTTTAAAAAATTGACAGTTTCATCAAGTGACATCTGTTTTTCTTTTGTTTTAGGTGTTTCTGACGATAAAACGGTTTTGACGGTATTTTTATTAATTCTAATTATTCTCTCCATTCCATTATTTTGAGTAATTTTAATTCCCATTTTTTCCAAATTCGGTTTGATAATATTAAGCTTTCTAGTTAAAATATTGGATCTACTAGGAAAAGATTTATCTTTATAAACATCAATTTCAGAATTTTCAGCAATATTTTTGAGTTCACTTAACAAATTCGTTGGTGTTCCTTTGAAATTTCCCTTATCTTCAATTAATTTTAAAACAGTTAATCCAACAACATCATTTAATAGTATTTCTTCATTTTGTTTATCAATGTTACGTAAATAAGCACTCGTAAAATCTTCATGCTTACACCCCAAAGCTTTGCTAACAGCCGAACCCCAATCCGCAAAATCTGCCATTCTTGGTTTTTGATTCAAGCAAATGTCTTTTTTACAAGCCAAAGTATTTGATAAAATATCAAATATACCTCCTAAAATTTCCGGTAATGCTTGTCTAAATTTTTTTAATATTTCCTCTTCTGACCGCCTTTTTTCATCAGGAATTCTTTTTAATTCAATTAATATACTTCTTTCCATTAAATCCGGTTTTGCCGATATCAAATTTATTCCATTTAAACCTAAACATCTTTTAAAGCTATAAATCACATCATTATCATTGGAATAAAGTTCTCTTTTTGAAAATCCGGCTCCTGTTACTGCCTTACAAAGATTATCCGATGTTTTTTGTGAGATAAATGAAATATTATCAAAAAAAATAAACCAATGATGATCCAATATTTGAATCAATTCATTAACATTATTTGTTAAGGTGCAAACTTCAATATGTGAAGGATCAATAATCTCTCTTAAGATTTTCGATAGAAAAGATTTAGCCGAGCCTTGGGGACCATAAACATTTAAAATTGGATGAGGAAATTCGGGAATAAAGCAGGTTACAATATATACATATAACAACAACCAGTCATCATCTTCTTTAATATTTAAGAAATCGCTCAATTTGAATATATTTCCAGATTTAGACGGTGTTACTTGCCTTTTTTGGTGTGTATATCGTTTAAAGAGAGTAGGGGGCTTGTTTAAAATTTTCCAGCCATTTAAATCAACTTCCACTACCTGCCAATCATCATTCGCCAAATCATACCAGATAACATTTTCATCTCTTCTAGCCACTCGATTGTATAATTTATGTTTAGCGGTCCCAAAAACTGCTTTTGCTTCAAGAATGCTTAAAACTGATTTAATAGCTTCTCTGTTAGGAGTTTTATTATATTTATCCCAATATTTTTTAACTAACCATCTTGTAAAC
>WJJX01000078.1 GCA_014729445.1 Candidatus Moraniibacteriota bacterium
GTCGAGGGGGGGGTAAGTTATTTAAAAATTAACTTTTTTAAATGGGATATGAAAGCAATGAATCAGGGGTAGAAAAAAAAGAAAAACCAAATTTTGAATTAAGTAATTGCGCAGTTGAGATGGAAAAGCATATTAGAGAAATATATGATGGTCTACCAGAATCACTTAAAGAAGAGACAGAGCCAAAAAAAATATTTCAGGCATATTTTGAAATGAAAGGGCCGGAATTCAACCATGAAGTCGAAAAACTAGCCGAACAACTTGACTTAAGCGGTCGGCCGGAAGCTATCATTACTATCCCGGTTGCTTCGTATGGCGATCAAGAAAAAGAATCTGCCAAACATATCTCCTCCGTTTTCGAAAATCAAACAACCAAACCCTTAGTTATCTATTTTTGCAACAAACCCGAAAATCAAAAATGGGATACTGTTCCAGCAATTCTTGAAAAAAATGGCGGAAAAGTTATCAAAATGAGCCTGGATGCCGACAGAGTCAGAGCCGGCGGTTATCGAGAATTAATGCAGGCGGTTGTTTTGATGGCAGCTTTAAAACAAGGCGGCAAGTATGATCCGGTTCAGATTTCCTGTGATGTGGATACTTTAGAGGTACAAGATACCATGGTCGAAAGCCACTTAAAGGCGTTAAAAGATCCTCGGATTGGAGCCAGCTTAGGTCAATTAGATTGGGATAACTCAAAAATTAAAACAGAAAGCTTGCCGGCTTTCTTCATCGGCGCCGAAATGATGAGATTGTTACCTAAAAATGGCAACTGGGCTTTGATTAACGATGCCGAGAGTGTCGACGAACAAACTCTTCGAGAGTGTATTTACAGCACCCGTTCTTTTGGCCGGGGAGTTCAAGCCAATTTATCTTTTAGAAGTTCAGCCTATGCCAGAGTCGGCGGCTATGATCCCAAACAAAAACACGATGAATTTGATTATATTCTTAGAATGATAGCCTTGGACAGTGATTTAAAGGGAATTACAAAGCTTTGGGATAAAGTTCGAGTAGTTTGCGATAGTCGAAGAGCGTTATGGGCTTATAGAGAAGGAGGCCTGCCTCCTATGCGACAATGGGATTTACACGCTTTCTTAACCACGGATTTAGACAAAATTCGAACCAAACTTCCCCAAATAAGCCCCAATGACTTGAATTTTAATCCTTATGCTATTCAACAGCAAATCAATGAAACTCTAGTGGCATTTAATTTGCCTTTAGAATTGCTAGAGCCAGCAGTTAAAAAAACATTAGCCCAAATCGGATTAGCAGAAGGAACCTATCGTATTACCTATCGCCCTTATGAACCGGATAATAAACTTGCAATTGCCGAAATCGTAATTGATCAATCAGCAGGTTTAAAAGTTTATATCAACCAAAAAAGAAAAGAAGCCGAATTAGATCCGTTAGCTTAATTAAATCTTTTAAAATGAGACAAAAAAAATACTTTGGAGTGGTTGAAGGTTTTTTCTCCGCGCCCAGGAAAATGTGGAGTAATGATGAAAGAATAAATCTCTTAAAATTTATCATCAAGCACTGCCCTAATTTAAATACCTATTTCTATTGCCCCAAAGACGATCCTTTTGTTCGAATTAAATGGAGTAGATTATATTCAAAACAAGCTCTAGATTCGGTCAAAAAGGTTTTTAATCTATGCCACAAAGCCAAGTTGGCTTTTATTTATGGCTTAAATCCCGATTTCGATCTAGCAAAAATCAAAAAAGATTATCCGGCCTATCTTAAAACCATCACCAAGAAGTTAAACCAATTAAAACAAATAGGCATAAAAGACTTTTGCATTTTATATGACGATATCCCTTTTGCCTATAATGTCACTGAAAAAGCCAAAGAAGAAAATGATAACTATATCGGGCAAATCCACGCCCGAGTTCTAAATGACCTTTTAAAAAATTTTAAGAATTCTAAATTCTGGCTATGTCCGCCCGATTATTTCTTTCAGGAAAAAACCCCGTATTTAAAAGCATTATGCGCAAATCTTTCTCGGGAAATACTCCTGCTCTGGACTGGGCATAAGATTTTCACGCCCTTTATTTCCCGGAGATTACTTCAAAAAACCCAAACTAATTTAAATCCAGGCAGAAAATTAATTTGGTGGGACAATTATCCTGTAAATGACTGTGAGCATATTAAAGGAACTTTTCACATTGGCGCTTTCAACCATCCTAAACCAAGTGTCCTAAAAAATCTTCAAGGAGCCTTAATTAATCCGATGCGGGAAGCTTATGCCAATTATCCCGCATTCTATACGGCTTCTTTATTTATGGAAAATCAACAAAAGTATAATAGAGAGCAGGCGCTAAAAGCTTTTTTTAAAAAGTTCTTCGGTTCCAACTGGGAATCATTTTTTAGGATTTATACATCATTTTCTAACAAAAATTGTGTTGATAATGAGCCAAGAGAATATATGAAAAAATTATCCAAGATTAATTCTAAAAAAGAATTAGCAAAAATTCTAGCCTCTTTTAAAAAAGATTTAGAAACAATCGATAACGATAAAAAAACCAAAAATAAAACCAAACAAAATTTTCTAAAAGAAACAAACTATATTTTGAAAAAAGCTAAAATTTATTTAAAAATTTTCGAGGCTATTTTAAATCAAACAGAATGGGAAAAGGCCTTCATTGAATTAGATAAATTTCCAGTTACCGCAAGGAAAGAATTCCTAACTAAAATCTACGATGTTACAACCAAAAAGTTCAAATTTTTGACCAGGAAAAAAGCTGAATCGCTTAAACTTAAACATACTTACCGTTCCATCAAAAAAATTTATGCTAAATATCAAGGCATAAGCCGACTCAAAATAACTCCAAAAGACAATGAAATCTTATTAAACCAGCTGGAAGATTTTCTCAAAACCGAAAGAAATTGTTTCAAAAAACACCTCAAGGATCTATCTAAAACCCAAAAAATAAAAGAAATTGTCAAGAGAAGCTTCATTAATGTATATTGAAATAATGGCTTTTAATTGGGATAAGCGTCCATGGCGCCCGCTAGGGCGTCGCAGCCTGGGGGGAGGGGTTTAGGTTTTTTTTATTGCGGAAAAAATCAAAAAATGCTATAATTACCTAAGATTTAGCTCTTTTTAGCGATCGATAATAGACGGCTACTTGCTAAATTTTTAGCTAAGAGGAAAGTCCGGACATCGTTACATGGCAGTGGGTAACACCCACCGTTGGCTGGCTATTGTTTTAAGCAAAAGTCGGCCGATAGGGAAAGTGCCACAGAGACAATACTATTCAGGCTATTCGAAAAGAATTTTTCTAATAGCTTTCTGTTTTTCCATTAAGGAGGAAGCTTCATTTTATGTTTCCTTTCGGAGCGGCCCCGCTACGCCAGCAAAGCGTGGCGAGGAGGACAGGAAGGTTCGCTAAGGGAAATTGTTTTCGGATAGCCTGGAAAAAGGTGAAAAGAGAATAGGTGTCTTTTAGGCTACTATTCTGAAATATAGGCGACTATATTTTCTGGTAAACCCTGCCTGATGCAAGACCGCGTCCGTTTAATCCTTTAAGTTAATTAAGCCAAAAGGTTTTTTTTAACTTAAAAATTAAACGGAAGAGTCGCTGGAGTTAAATGGCAACATTTAACCAAGATAGATGGCCGTCCAAATCGGATAAAACTGGAGATTCCCGCAATTGGGGATTTTATAGGTTTAGCGGTTTGACAGAATCCGGCTTATCGTTATCGATCGCCAAAAAGCTCTAAATCAAAGTTAAAAACAATCTATAAGTTTACCTAATGAAGCGTTCTGAAATTTTTTTCAATATTATTCTTGTTCCCATAGATTACTTTGCCATAGTCATCTCGGTTTTAATTGCCTATTATATTCGGTTTCATCCCTATTTTGAAAAATTCTTTAAAACTCAAGCCGAGGAAAGTCTTTCCTTTCAAGCTTATACCAGCGGAGCTCTTTTAATTGCGGCTTTTATTATAATAGTTTTCGCTTTTGAAGGAATGTATGTGATGCGAACAACCAGAAGTAAGGTCAGAGAATCCTACAAAATAATCAGCGCCAGCTCAACAGCGCTATTTTTGTTAATCATCGCGGCTTTTTTCTTTAAAAAAGAGATCCTATTTCTTTCTTCCAGATTTATAATTTTAACTTCTTGGCCTTTGGCGATTTTTTTGGTTTTTCTGGGCAGATATTTAATTAAAAAGATCCAGCAGTATTTAGTTACGAAAAAACGCATAGGCATTCACAGAGTCCTTATCATCGGCAAAAACAGAATAAGTAAAAAATTCAAACAGATTTATAAAGCCAATCCCGGCTTGGGCTTAAAAGTGATCGGTGTTCTGGATGATTTTGATTGGGAAAGGCTTCAGAAAATCAAAAAATGGCGGGGAATTGACGAAATTATTCAAACCGATGTAAACCTTTTAAAGTCCAAAAACAATATGTTGATCAGGTTTTGTGATATTTATAAAGTGGATTATAAATACGTACCCAATCTTTATGAAACCAAATCAAATAACATTAAAATTAGCAATTTTGCCGGTTATCCTTTGATAGAATTGGGAAAAACCCCGCTGGAAGGATGGATGAGAGTGATTAAACGAGTTTTTGATATCATATTTGCCCTGACTTTTATTTTGTTTTTTTCTCCCGTGTATATCCTGGTTACGCTTTTAATTAAGCTTGAATCCAAAGGCGCTGTTTTATACAAGGATTATCGGGTGGGGCAAAAAAAGGAGAAATTTGTTTTTTATAAATTCAGATCAATGAAAGCAGAGCTTTGTGATGGGGAATTGGGAACTAAAAAAGGCAATTTAATCCTTAATAAACTGATTGAAAATCAGAAAAAAAATACCCGTAAAGGTTCGCCGCTTCACAAAATTAAAGACGATCCAAGAATCACCAAAGTGGGCAGATTTATCCGCAGATATTCTTTGGATGAATTTCCGGGTTTTTTTAACGTTTTAAAAGGAGACATGAGCGTTGTCGGCTACCGGCCGCACACTACCAGGGAAGTGGAAAGTTATAATTATGACCAGCAGCGAATGTTTTATATAAAACCGGGAATAACCGGATTGGCTCAAATATCGGGTCGAAGCGATCTCAATTTTGACGAGGAGGTCAAATTGGATGTTTATTACATGGAGAATTGGTCGTTGGCTTTGGATATTTATATAATTTTGAAAACACCCATGGCTGTTTTTAAAAAAAGAAAAGTGGAATAAATTCTATTCGAAAATTTCGTTTATATTATATCTTCTGGCATAATCCCTTGGATCGTTTGGTTTGTTGGGTTTACAATTTATTAAAATATCCTCCTCTTCGGGATTATCCTTAATTCTTAATTTGTGAATGGTGAAAGAACCGATTTCTTCTTCTTTAATGCTTTCAAAATTCAGGGATCCGTCCGGAAAAAAATCGTTTTTTGATCTCGTTTTAACAATGGCGAAATAGTCGGCATTAAAGCAATCGGGATCGTCGCCCAGTCTTCTCTCATCCAATTCGGTTTTACCCAGGTGATACAGAATCGGTCGGTAATATTTGGGCGGAGCCCAGACAAAAATCGTATTATAATTATGATTTTTTTGAATCCAGTTAAGCAGCGCTTCCTGCTGCGGCCGCGTAAAACGAATATCCTCTTTTAAAATAATATCTCTTTTTACGTATTCAGCGTCTTTTGTATGAGCTATTGATTGTTGATAAAATCTCTGATAATTAAAATAAAGATTTAAGCTCGTTAAGATAGCGAATATTAAAATGCAAATCAAATAACTTAAACCGGTTTTATTTTTTTTGATTATAAAATCGAGAATGAATCCAAGCAAAACAAAATGAATAATTATGGTTAACAAATAGAATCTCGGAGCGAAATCATAAGCCACGCCTAGAAAGCCGAAAAATGTTACGAAACAAAGAGTGAAAATAGCAAAAATCAGATCCGCCTTCAATTTTAGATCGAAAGAAGATTTCGACTTCTTGTTAACGATTTTTACAAAATTATAAAAAAGCAGAATCCAACCTAGAGTAAATATAAAAAAAGAAACAAGGGTATTCGGAAATCTGATCCTGCAAACTTTATCACACTTGAAATCCACTAAACGATTATCCTTTAAAAAGTCCAATCTGACTACGTCTATTTTTTGACTGCCGGTTAAGATCAGAAAAAAACCCTTGGAATATTCCTGATAATTTCTAAATAAATTTTCAACCAAGTTGTGTTTTTTGTCATCGTCCGATTTCGAGGTTAAAGCTTTAAAAAATTCTTTTGAATTATCCATTCCTGTTTTATATTCGTTGATATAAACGGGTGATATAAGCAAAAAAACAATCAAAAGATTCAAAATAAAATGAAGAAGTTTGATTCTATAACTCCTTTCTCGAAACAGATTCGGAAGTTTGCTCGGAATTTTAAGCAAAAATAAGACTAAAAGCAGGATTGTTGTAAGAGTCAAAGCGGTATAAGGCCATTTAAAAAACACAAAAACAGCGATTGGAAGATATAAGACAAAAATTAAAGCCAGGGAAAAAAGAAATAAAAACAGTTTGTCTGTGGCGATTAAAGGTTTTATTTTTCGGAGTTTTTTAAGCTTGAAGGTTGCTTTTTGAAGCTTAAATTGATAAATAAATTTTTTTAAAAAAACCGACCATATTCCGAAAACTATTACAAAAGCGGGAATAGCTAAAAAGGCTAGAAAATGAAGCTGGATAACCAAAGCGAAAAAAATGGAGAAAAAATATATTAAAGCAATCGAAATTTTTTTGTTGGCGTATATCTTTTTTAAAAAGGGATTTTTAATATTTTTAGGCTCTTGAGGATAGTTATAAAGCAAAACAAGGATCAAAATGAATGCGGTAGCGAAAAAAGGCAGCATATTGGGATTCCAGGAAAATCTTGCGTAGATTACCATAAATAAAGAGACAGCCGTCAAAAAGGTTAATCCAAGGCTTAAAAATCTATTAAACAATAATCTAAAAATCCCATAAAAGAGAATTATGGTCAAAATTGAAACAAACACAGCCAGATAGTTGATAGAAGCCGGAGTTTCACCGAAAATCAAAGCGCTAAAATAATTAAAATAATAAAAAAAAGGGCCCAGTCTAAGCA
>WJJX01000079.1 GCA_014729445.1 Candidatus Moraniibacteriota bacterium
GGAAAAAGAAAATGCAGGAGCTGGGGCGAATTAATATTCCGGCTAAAACCTACGTGGATGTAATGAAAAGCTAGTTAATTTATTTTCGATTTTGATTAAAAAAATGAAGCAAGCCGAAATCCGTACTAAAATAGAAGAATTAAAGTCAGCATATCAGGATTTTTTAAAAAAATCGGATTTTAATTTTGACCAAAAAAACAGCCGCAAAAGAGAAATTGAAAAAATGATGACTCAAGAGGGATTTTGGCAAAACAACCGAAAAGCGAAAGCGCTGGCGGAAGAATTAAACAAGCTAGAGGAACAACTCTAACCGTTAGAAAATTTTAAAAAAAATCTTCAGGAAATTAACGATCTTGTCGAGATCTCAAATGATGATAAAATGTTAAAAGAAACCGGGGAGATTCTAGAAAAAATTAAAATCCAATTCCATAAGTTTAAAAAAGAAATAAAGCATAAACAAAAAAATAAATACGCATCCAATGATGCTCTTCTCCAATTAAGCAGCGGCGCTGGCGGATTGGACGCCAAGGATTGGACGGAGATCCTCCTTAGAATGTACCTTAAATTCGCTGAAAAAGAGAATTTAAAATCCGAAATTTTAAGCATTGCTAAAAATGAAGAAGCCGGAATCAATAGTGCAACCATAAGATTTCAAGGTCCGGATGCTTATGCTAAACTATATAAAGAAAACGGTGTACACAGATTGGTCAGACTATCGCCTTTCAATGCTAATAATTTAAGACAGACCTCCTTTGCCAAAGTGGAAGTAATTCCGCAAATCGAAAATCCGCCGATCAACCTGGAGGATAAGGATATTAAGATAGACACTTTCAAGGCCGGAGGAGCGGGAGGTCAACATGTCAACACAACCGATTCGGCCGTCAGAGTCACCCACCTTCCTACCGGTCTTAGCGTTGTTTGTCAAAATGAGAGAAGCCAACTTCAAAATAAAGAAACCGCCAGAAAAATCCTGCTTTCAAAATTAATTTTTCAAAAGGAAGAAGAACTCAAACAACAAGAAAAAAAACTAAAAGGCGAATATAAAGAGCCGCAATGGGGAAATCAGATTAGATCCTATGTTCTACATCCTTATAAAATGGTTAAAAATCACCTTAATAATGAAAAAATAAACAAAGTGGAAGAGATATTGAACGGTAACCTCAATTTGATTAAAAGATAGGCGTTTTAAATAAAAAAAATCAAAAATTGAAATGATCGAATATAGAAATGTTAGCAAAATTTACAATGATAACAGCTGCGGCCTGCTGGAAATCAGCACTAAAATCGAACCCGGTGAATTTGTTTCCGTGGTAGGCCAAAGCGGTACCGGTAAATCAACCTTCTTAAAGATGCTAACCCGCGAGGAAAGACCAAGCGATGGCAGGGTGATTTTTTACGGAGTGGACCTGAGCGAAATAACCAAAGGAGAACTGCCTTATCATCGAAGAAGAATAGGTGTTATTTTTCAAGATTTTAAACTGCTGGATAATCGAACCGCCTTTGAAAATGTGGCGTTTGCTTTAGAGGTCGCGGGAAAACCCAATGAGGAAATAAAAAAAAGCACCGCCCAAATTCTCGATATTGTGGGCCTTGGTGAAAAAAAATTCTCCTATCCGGCCGAGCTTTCCGGCGGCGAACAACAAAGAATAGCTATTGCCAGAGCTTTGGTTCATCACCCAGAAGTTTTAATCGCAGACGAACCGACCGGCAATTTGGATATAATAAACACCAACGAAGTAATTGACCTGCTGCTTAAAATAAACAAACTGGGTACAACAATCGTATTGGCGACCCACGATAAAGACACGGTCAACCGAATCAATCAAAGAGTTATCGCCATGGATGAAGGCAGGATTATTAGGGATCAAAAGCATGGTCGATATATGCTTTAAATAAGACAATAAATTTTTTAATATGTGGTATTTAAGCCTTGCCCGGGCGGCAAAAAGAGGTATTACCAATTTTTTAAGAAACGGCTGGTTAACTTTTACGGCCACAATAGTTATGGCTTTGACTTTGTTTGCCATCAGTTTTATTGTTTTTTTAATCTTTGTCTACACTCAAATTCTTGATGAGGTGAAAAACAAAATCGGAATCAACGTCTATTTTTACACAAAAATAAGCGAAGAGGAAATTCTGGGCATAAAGGAGGAATTAAAAAAGGAAATCCCCGAGATCAAGACTATAGAATATACTTCCAGAGAAGAAGCCTTGAAAGATTTTAAAGAAAAGAACAAGGATAATGCCATTATTCTCGAATCTATTGAAGTTGTGGGCGAAAATCCTCTGGAGGCTTCTTTGAGTTTGAAAGTTCAAGATTCCAACGATCTTGAACGGATAGAAAGTGAGCTTATCGCGGGAAAATATGAAGAATATATTTCAAAGACCGATTATTCCAACAATCGGGCAACTATTGAAAAACTGAATCAAATTATAGATACAACCCGCAAAATTGGAACTTTCATAGCCTCAATGCTTGTTTTAATCTCAGTTTTGGTTACACTGAATTCAATCCGATTAACAATGTACACTCACAAAAAATCGATCGAAATCATGAAATTAGTAGGAGCTAATTCCTGGTTTATAAAACTGCCTTTTATTACCGAAGGGGCGCTTTATGGAATTTTTGCTTCAATCATTGTCGCCATAAGCTGGTATCCTTTAGCTTTTTATTTAAAGCCATCTTTTTCCAGTGCTCAGCTGCCTGTTAATCCCGTCAACGAACTTAACGAGCATATCCTGTTGATCCTCCCGCTTCAACTGCTGATCGGCTTTTCCCTTGGTGTTATTAGCAGCTTGATTTCAATTAGAAGATATTTAAAATAGAAAACAGCTTTAAAGTCACCTAATTTTAAGAATTTAATCTGATTTAAATAATATGCTTCCACAAATTATATCTTCCATCTTAATGATCTTATCGGCAGGAGTTATTTTATTTTTGATCGGCAGGAAGATTCCATCCTCTATCAAAAATCTGGATAAGGAAACCACCAAAATCGACATCCCAAGCGAAAATAAGAACAAGACCGACTTAAAAGACAAGCTCTCTTTGTTTTTTGAAGCCTTGCTTAAAAAAATCAAGGTCCTCGTCTTAAAGTCAGACGCAAAGTTGATGCAATTAATTAAAAATTTCCAAGAGCGAAAAAAAGAAGGCGAATCATTAACCATAGAAGAAGAGGATAGCGAACCAAAAGCACAAACA
>WJJX01000080.1 GCA_014729445.1 Candidatus Moraniibacteriota bacterium
CCAATATCCTTTAGAATTTCGGGAGTTAAAAATTTGGCCACTCCTTGATCCGGTTTACCATCTGACTTTATTTTAGTCCAAGCCAGTCCGGCTCCGCCCATACTTTGAACTAATTTTAAAAGATCGTCAATTTCTTTTCGGGTAAAATTGATTTCTTTATTGGTAAAAGCTCTATGTTCGCCAAAAATCGGGGTTGAAGCTTCTTTTCCGCTTTTAGGAACTCTAAGCACTCTTACAATCTCGGCCTTTTTAAAGACATTAAAATCGGTTTTATGGGCGGACTCGGTAATCGTTTTTAGCTCTAAATTAAAACGCAAGTCCGGTTTGTCGCTGCCGAATCGTTCAAACGCTTCGTTATGCGTTAATTTTGGCAGCGGATAAGCAAGCAGTTTCTTAGCCGGGGCGAATTTTTTAAGCAGGGCTTTTAGATATTCTTCATAGATCCTCCAAAGATCCTCCTGTTTTATAAAGGCCATTTCGACGTCCAATTGATAATGTACATCAACGTGGCGGTCCGCCCGGGACGCCTCATCTCGAAAAGCCGGAGAAATCTGAAAATATTTATCAACGCCGCCATACATCAAAAACTGTTTAAAAATCTGGGGAGATTGAGGCAGGGCAAAGAATTTTCCGGGCTCCCTTCTGGCCGGAACCAGAAAATCCCTGGCGCCTTCCGGAGCCGGAGCGGACAAAATCGGAGTCTCCACCTCTAAAAAGCCCTTTTTAGTGAACCACTGCCTGGTAAAATAATTTACTTTAGCTCTAAATTGAATATTTTTTTTAACTTTGTTTCGCCTGATGTCCAAATAACGATATTTCAAACGCAGCTCCTCGTTTACTTCAATGTCATCTTTGATTTCAAAAGGCGGGGTTTTTGATTTGCTTAAGATTTCCAATTCACCAACCTCAACTTCGATTTGACCGGTTCTTAGCTTCGGATTTTCCAATCCTTTGCCCCTTTTTCGCACTCGACCTTTGATTTTCAAACACCACTCGGCTCTAATCTTTTCCGCCTCTTGGTGAGATTCTTTAGAAATCTTGGGATCAAAAACGATTTGAGTTATCCCGTAATAATCCCGAAGATCAACAAAAATCAACCCTCCGTGATCCCTCCTTGAATTCACCCAGCCGCAAAGTGAAACAGTGGTTTTATCCTTTTTAGCATCTAGCTCACCACAAGAGTGAGTCCTAAATTCGTTTTTAACTATTGTTGTCATTTTTTAAATTAAATTAAATTAATTTATTTTCCGGCCCCAGTATGGAACCCCAAATAAAAACGCCCTCAAGGTACAATTTAATTAAGTTGCTTAAATTATACTTTGAGGACGGTTTAACCGTGGTGCCACCTCAATTCCCTACCTGTTTGGCAGACTCGTTGACAGCTATTACGGGCTTACCCGAGAGATTCTACTGGGTCCTAATTAACCAAAATAGACCTTTCCTTCTCCGGCTCCACGGTGTCCGCCGCTTCAAAGCCTTTGCTATTAGCTTACAAAATTAAAGATTTTTGGCAAGGGCCAAGGGAGTCTTTATGTCCCTGAGACTTTAGTCCAGGGATAAACTCTTGCCAAATTCCTTCCAAAAACCAATCCCAAGCTCCTCAGCTCTGACTTTGGGTTCAATTTTCAAATCCTTCAAAATTTGCTCAATTTTAGCTTTATCCAATCCCAAGCCATTCGCCAAATTATTCACCAATTTTTTTCTAGGCGAAGAAAAACCGATCTTTATTAATCTAAGTAGGGATTTATTTGCTTCATCGGTTAAATCAAGGTTTTGATCAATATTTGAAATCTGAACAATCGCTGAATCAATTTTGGGAATCGGGAAAAAGCAACTTTTGTTTACATTAGCGATAATTTCGCCCTTGCCTAGCAGTTTAACCAATAAAGACAAGGGAGTCTGCTTGTTTTTTTTAGGCACAATTTTTTCCGCCACCTCTTTTTGAACCAGCAAAGTAATCGATTCCGCCCGCGGTTTTGTCTCAATCAAAAGATAAATAATCCTAGACGTTATATTATAAGGAATGTTAGCCACCACTTTATATCGATTCGGCAGAATTTTTGAAAGATTCAATTTCAAAATATCATCGTTAATCATTGTCAGTTCATCTACATTTTTATATTTATTTTCAAGATATTTAAACAATCTTTTATCTTTTTCCACCAAAATCAGCCTATTTGTTATTTCAATAAGCCTATCGGTTAAAAAGCCAAGCCCGGGGCCAATTTCTAAAACAGTTTCGTTTTTTTCAATTTTGGCCGATTCAACTATTCGATCCAAAACCGAACCATCCAACAAAAAATTCTGCCCCAGCTCTTTTGAGGGTTTTATGTTTAATTTTTTTAAGATTTTCTTGATCTCCATGGATTATTTTAAGTCATAATTTTTTATGAAAAAAACATATTGGTATGTTTTGATGATATTGGCAGGTACAGGCATTGGTATGCAATACCTCTGCCTTGCCAAGCCGATCTTTCAAAAAACCCGATCAATAAAAAACATTCTTCAAAAATCTCACCCTGGCGGTTTTTTGATTTAAAAAAATCGAGATGGCATGAATTTTCAAATCAAAGTCGATGTATTTAGGGTTTTTAAAAATAAAAATTTCAACACTCTTTCTGATCTTAAAATATTTGCCTTTTGAAATAGCCGCTTCCGGTTTTTCGCTTAATTTTTTATTATTGGCGATTCTGGTTTTAACTTCAACAAAAGCCAACATTTTAGCTTTTTTTGCGATCAGATCGATTTCTCCGAATTTGGTGAAAAAATTTTTATGAATTATTGAATAGCCTCTTTTTTCAAGAAAAAAAGCTCCAATTTTTTCTCCTCTGACGCCGATTATCTTTTTGCCTGAAAAAACCACAGTTATTCCAATTAATTATTTATCAGCTTGCAGAACTTAAAAAAGGTCCAGGCTGGCTATTTCTTAAAATAGCTTTTCGACATTTTACAAAAAAGCTGTTTGTTTCCTGGCTTGGTCCGCAGCCTCATCTAAGATACCAAAAGCCAAATTAAAAGTTAATAAAATCGATCTTAAATTTTAATAAAATCCGTTTTTGGCTTTAGGTTCGCTTTCGAGAAACCTTCCAGCTTTTAAATTTCAAAAAATACTTGATTCCCGATCTTACGTGAATAAGGGTCATTTTATTTAAAAACAAAGACCAAAAGCCGTTTGATTTGCTGGATTGAGTGTGATAGTGAAACATCTTCGCTTTTGGTACAAAAACGATATCATAACCGGCTTCGTAAAATCTTCGGCACCAATCGACATCTTCAAAATACATAAAATAACGTTCATCCATTAATCCGACCTTTGAAATTTTTTCTTTTCTAAGCGCCAGGGCCGACCCCATCAACCAGCCTTTGATTTTTTGAGGTTTTTTATCGTTGACCTTTATCGCGAAATCTTTTAAAGCCTTTTTGGCAAACCAAAGCCTGCCGATAAAAGTTCGTCGATAAAGAATCATCCAGGGAGTATAAAATTTAAAACAGGAAGCCTGACTGGAACCGTTAAAATCCAAAAGGGCCGGTCCGGCGATGCCGGTTTTAGGGTTGTCTTTCAAATATTGGACCAAAGTTTCGATGGAATTTTTTTTGATTATAATATCCGGATTCAAAGAAATAATGTATTCTCCCCGGGCTTCCTTAATACCGGTGTTCAAAGCCTTTGCAAAACCGACATTTTCTTGACAGGGAATGTATTTGGTATGAGGATAGTCGATCTGAGCCAAGTCTCTGATTGATTCCGTAGCCTCAATATCCACAACGATTATTTCCAAAGGAAAATCTTTGGAGACGTTTTGATAGATAGAGTCAAGGCAAAGTCTCAAAATATCCACATTTTTGTAAACAGCGATAATAATCGTGGCAAGCTTTTTTTCTGATTCCCGCATCCTTTATCAAATTATCAATAAAAATTTATTCTAAGCCGAAGTTTTTAGTCAACCGTTAATCTCTTGGGAGTTTTTTTTGCTGTTTTCCTCCGCTTTTTTGGTTTCAGCTTCCTCAATCCAGATATCGCTGCAGGCTCGTTTGATCTTGTCAAAATTATTGCCTTCGGGAAGCAAAATATAAGCTCCGTTTTCCGAAGTGCTTGAATAAAGCAGTCCGTCTTTGCCGGTACTAAAAACCCGTTTATACATTTTTGGATCTTCCATTCCTTTAAAAACGGAAAATAAATTTTTCATCTCCCAGGCCTCCATGTCGGTTTTAACGTTGTTGCCCATCACATTGATCAAATTATTTAATTTCGAGAAATCGGTTAAAGTGCCGGCGCTTAAAGCTTTGTTTTTGATAGCCATTAAAACCTGTTGTTGTCTTCTGGCTCTGTCAAAATCAGAGCTCGCATATCTGGCCCTGGAATAACACAAAGCTTTCTCTCCGCTTAAAGTGATATCTCCGGCGGGCAGACTGAATTCGCCGCCGCATTCGTTTCCATCGACAAATTGAGTCCCTTCATAAAAAGGTTCGTCCAAATGAATATCGATTCCCCCCATTACGTCGATGGTGTCTCTAAGAGCATTGAAATTGGCTGAAATGGCATAATGAACGTCGACACCGGTAATATTGGAAACGGTTTTTTTCATTAATTCAAGACCCTGGCCTTCTCCCGCTTCTTCTCCAATCGGATTGGCTTCATTTATTTTTGTTGAATAATTTTTGCCGGCGATAGGAACGTACATATCCCTTGGCAACGAGACTAAGGCCACTTTATCTTCCTCTGGTCTAAACATCGCAAGGATTATGGAATCGGCCAGCAGGCTGCCGCCGGGGATATTTTCTCCTCTAACACCGATTAAAAGAATATTTATCTGACCTTGCTCCATTCCCATAAGATCGTCTTTTCCTTTTAGAAAACTGCCAAAAATACCGGTTTTACCCGTAGTTATCTTGGATAAGGTGGTCTGAGCCTTATAAAGAACAACGCTTCCGATAATTAATCCGCCCAGTAGAAAAAGGCCGATTATCTTTCTGGTCCGTCTGCCTTTGTTGAAAATTTTTTTATTTTCTTTATTTCTCTCTTCTTTACTTCTTCTTCGTATTATTTGATCTTCTCTTTCGTCCACATCTTCTTCGTATTCTTCCTCCTCTAGATCCTGGTCAGTGTCATCGCTCTTTTTGGTTTTTTTTGAAAACATTGCGTTCATTTTTTCGCTTAAAATATCATCTTCTTTTGAACCGGCTGCAAAATATGCCATATTTTGTATTTATTTATTAAAATTAAATATTTTTAAAAATTTTGAAATAAAAAGCAAAACAATTCTTGCAATAAAAATTATTTTAACCTCTATAAAAAGAAAAATTTTTTTAACCACACTCCCTTTAGCATAGTGCTTGGCCAAAAAATAGTAAAGACCCCGGCACCAAAGTTTTATTCTTGCTGGTTCTTGAAGTTTTTTGGTGCTTTCTCCATGATGATGAATTGCCAAACAGTCCGCATCGTAGAAAGTCAAATAATTTTGATCCTGGATTCTTTTACTCAAATCAACATCGTTAAAATACAAAAAAAAGTTTGGATTTTCGTCAAAGCCCTTAATTTTTTTAAGCAGCTTTCCTTTGATCATCAAACAGGAAGCCATAGGTTGATCGACAACTTGACTTTTGGAATGATCATAATCTTGTTCATGTTTTCTTCCTAAAGTCAAAGCATCCAGGAAAATATTTAGAGGGGTCGGAAGTTTGCGAAGGCTTTTTTGGATTTTTCCGCTTGGATATTTCAACATTGGCGCAACTGCTCCGATTTTTTGTTTGGTTTCGGCCATGATTTGCTTTATTTTTTTGGTTTCCAAATTTAAATCCTTATAAAGCCGCGGTATAGTGTTTCCTTCCAATTCGATATCCTGATTTAGGAGCAAAATGAATTTTCCCCTGGCTTTTTTAATTCCTATATTGTTTCCTTTGGCGAAGCCGTAGTTTTTTGAATTTTTTATTATTTTGATCAATTTTCGATGTTTTTGTTGATAGCGATTAAGGATTTCTAAAGTTTTATCTTTGGAATTATTGTCAACTATTATTATTTCATAGTTAAAAGCATAGCTGTTTGCTAAAATTGAATCCAGACATTTCGCAATAACCTCTTCTCCGTTCCAAGTTAAAATTATTATCGACAGATCCATTTTAAAAATTTGATTATGTTTTTCTCGAGACGCTTATTATAACTGAAATAATAGCAAATATGTGACACTTTGCCAATCTTTATTATATAATGAATAGTGTTAAAGTTATATTAAAGTTTTTTAATAAAATTTGATTATCCCGACTTCTGGAAAATACAGGAATTTAAATCAGGAGTCCGCGCTTAAGGGCGGTCTACTGATCAGGATTATTTCGTTTCCGGACAGTCTAAGGTGAGAATTTTATTGTAAACTTTAAGACCGGAATTAACTGTTAAATTGTCTTTTAATTTTAAAAATTTTATTATGTCGTTTTTTCCAATTGAAGATCCAAGTAAATTAATCATCATTCTGGGTTTGGCCATTTTATGGAGTATTCCCTGGAGGGGGCTTGCCTTGTGGCAAAGCGCCAGAAGAGGTCAGGTGGGCTGGTTTGTTTTTTTTATTTTGGTAAACACCTTCGGAATAGTGGAAATTCTTTATCTTAAAAAACTGGGCAGATTGAAAGCTAAAAATGTTGAATACTCTACCGGCAATGAAAACCGAAGTTTGGAGAAAAGAAGGATTGTTTAATTCAACTTTTTGTCTTTTTTCTTGAGAAAACGGTTTTTAATCTGGTTATATCATTATTGTCAAATTCCTTAATCAGGGTCAAAATCAAGAAATAAACCATGAAAAAAGCCATTCCTTGGAAAATAAAAGTGTAGATATTTTTTGAAAAGTTCTCAAAAATCAGGAAGCTTAAAATACCGGCAGTCAGGATTTTGCAAATCGACTTAAAGTTTAAAAAAACGCCGAATTCGTTATGTAAGACCACAAAGGAAAGAGTCATTAAGGTTATGGAGGTAATGGTTGTGGCCAAAGCCGCTCCCGAGATACCATAATTGGGGATAAAGATAAGATTAAGCAGCACGTTTAAAATCAAACCGGTCCAGCCCAGATAAGCCGATTTCTGGACATTGTTGGAACCGTTTAGAATGAAAGTCGAAATAAAAAACAGAGTAAGCGCTCCGCTGCCCACAACAAAAATTCTCAAAGCCTGTTCGCTGTTAAGATATTCATCCGGATATAGAAGATCGATAATTTGTCTTGAAAATACGATAATACTTAGAACCGTGGGCACCATAAAAACAATTATATAGCGCATTGACTTGGCTATAATTTGTCTTGCTTCTTCCTTGGTTTTTCTCTGAATCAGATTGGAGATAGTGGGAAGCATTATAAAAGCCAGATTGGAAAAAAAGTAAAAAGGAATTTGCCCGATTACAATTGTCATTGCATACATTCCGGCCCAATAATCGTCATTAATAATTCGTTTTATTAAAAGCATATCGATACTGGTCATAAATTTAAAGGCCAGCATAAAGAAGATTACCCCCAACCCGAAAGTCAGCAATCTTTTATAGGAAAAATCGCCTTTTATTTTGTTTCCCCTGTTTTTGTCCATGTAGAAAGCAAAAATAAAAACCAGAGTCGGAGCGATTATATAACCCGCGATGGCGCCTTCCACTTTTAAATAATAGGCCAAAGCCAGAATCGCAATTAATCGAGACAGGGACCTGATCGTTTTCTGAACAGCCTGCATTTTAAAATTTTTAAGGCCGTTAAAATAATTATTATAAAAACTGGCCGCCGCAAAAGCCGGAATAATTAAAGCCGACAATCTTAATAAGGGGATCAGAGTGGGATCGTTTAGAAAATCCGCAATCAAGGGAGCCATTCCCAGATAGGTTATGGAAACTAAACCGACCAATAAAGACTGAGCGATAGCGGCTTTTCTTTTAATTATTTTTTCCCGGTTGGGATACTGGGAAATATATTTGGCCAAAGCTTTGGGAATGCCGTCGCCAATAAAAACAATCGTCATAGTTGAAAGCATAATTATCAGGTTATAACGTCCATATTGTTCGGTGGTAAAAACTCTGCCTAAATAAATATGAATTAGATAACTTGAAGCCATAAAGAAAAGTTCGGCCAAATTGATAATTACAAATGATTTTGCTAAAGACATTCTTTGTTTAATTTAATTTTTTAAAATGATCGATAATTTCTTTTGAGATGGCTTTCTTGCTTTTTTTTGGAGGAATTTCTATATAATTTAAGTTTTCTTTTACACTTTCGAAAAGGCTTGTTTTCCTTGCAAGATAATTCAATCCCTGATCGGTTTTTCTTTGATTGGCCGTCTTATGGTCCACTTTTAAATAAAAAGCCAAATCCGGTTTAGGCATTAAATCTTTGATAAGAGGTGAAATGCGGGCTTTTTTTCTGCCCTCCAGAAAATAAATATTGACTAAATAATCGATAAAATATCTATCAAAAACCAGAATCATTTTTCTTTTTAGATTAAATAACAAATATAATCTGAACAAAATCAAGTCGATTAACAAGGCCACTTTTCTTAAATTGATACTCAAAGGACTTGCTTTGGTGATCGATTCCGTCTTTTTGGATTCTTTTTTGGAATTTTTTCTTTTTTTAGAACTAAAAAAAGCGGCGATTTTGTTGGCTATGGAATTTTGAACTATATGAATCACCTTGTATTTTAGCCCCCTGGCTTTTAAATAATTTGTGAATGACTTTATTTGAGTCGTCTTGCCGCTCCCGTCTATGCCTGAAAAAGAAACAATTTTCATATTCTATTTTAATAAATTAGTTAACCTGTCGATAAACTAATTTATAGCAGATTCAGAGATTATTTTGTAGGTCCGCGAATTAACTCATGTAAAATCAAAGTGAAAGCAGATACGTTTACTCATTTAGAAATCTGACCATAATCACAGTTAATAATTATTAAAAACTGTGAAAAATGGATAAAAAATTTCAAATGAGTAAACAAACAAAAAGAGAAC